>NZ_JBHTMX010000012.1:0-36969 GCF_042679725.1 Methylopila musalis | reverse complement strand
CGACCAGCGCCGCGCCGGGGCGGATCGCCAGCGCGTCCACCAGCCGCTGCTCGAAGGCGTGGTCCACCCGAAGCAGCAGCACCTGCGCGTCGGGGGCGATTCCGTCGAGAGCGGTCCGCACGTCGCGCGCCCCGGCCCGGCCGAGCTGGCGCGTCAGGCGCTCCTGCGCGCTCATGCCCCAGATCCGCACCTCGGAACGCCCCAGCAGCACCGCGACGCGCGCCGCCGCGGGGCCGCCATCCTTGGTCGTCATAACGCCGTCCATGTCATGTTCGTTTATTGAAGCTGTCGTTTAGCGGTGAAACGCCTATCCTGCCAGCCGCTTCGCCCCCGCACTCCCGCAGGCCTGCCCGTCTCCGCCCATGCCCAACGCCACCATGACGAAATTCGGCTATCCCGAGACGCTGATCCGGGAGACCGACCACTGGTCCGTGCAGGTGCGGCCGAAACAGCCGGGCTTCGGCGCGCTGGTTCTCGTCGCGAAGGAGGAGGCGTCGGCCTTTGGCGCCCTGAGCCCCGAGGCCTTCGCGGATCTCGGCCGCATCGTCGCCGGGCTGGAGCCGGCGCTGAAGCGACTGACGGCCTATGACAAGATCAACTACCTGATGCTGATGATGGTGGACCCGGACGTGCATTTCCACGTCATCCCCCGGCACGAGACGCCGCGCGCCTTCGCGGGCCTCGCCTTCACCGACGCGGGCTGGCCCGGACCGCCGGCGCTCGCCGACGGACCGGTGCTCGACGCGCACGCCCTCGCGGCGCTGAAGGCCGAGATCGCCACGCTGTGGCCCGCGGCGTGAGCACCGCGACGCGCGGAAGCGTGGCGCGCTTCGGCGTGCTGGAGCGCTATGTGCTCGGCCTGACGCTGCGGCCGATGCTGATCGCGCTCGGTGTGGTGCTGCTCGGCCTGCTGCTGGAGCGCATCCTGCGGCTGGTGGACGTGCTGGCGGTGGCCGGCGCGCCGGTGATCCTCGTGTTCGCGCTCTCGGCCAATCTGGTGCCGCATTATCTCGGCTTCGCGGTGCCCGCCGCCTTCGCGCTCGGCGTGTTCTCCGCCTTCTCGCGCATGTCGCAGGGGGCGGAGCTCGAATCCATGCTCGCCTCCGGCGTCTCGGTCTGGCGGCTCACCCGGCCGCTGGTGGCGCTCGGCGTGCTGCTCGGGCTCGGCACCATCGCCGTCACCGGCTACATCGACCCCCACAGCCGCTATTCGTACCGGGAGATCCTGAACTCCTCGGTCGCCTACGCCTGGCGCGCCCACGCCCCGGCGGAGGCGTTCATCTCGGTGCGGGACGGGCTCACCGTCACCGCCGACGCGGTGGACGCCACCGGGCGCAGGCTCACCGGCGTGTTCATCGAGGACCGCGCCGGCGCGCGCGAGACGCTGACCACCGCCGCCGAGGGCACGCTGGAGCTGACGCCGGACGGCAAGCGCCTGCAGCTGCGCCTGCACAAGGGCGTGGTGCTGCGCGACACCGGCCCGGACGGCCGGCCGAGTTCGCTGCGCTTCACCGATCTGGTGTTCGACAAGACCTTCGCGCTGGAGGCGCCGCCGTTCCGCCCGCGGGGCGGCAACGAGCGCGAGCTGACCTTGAGCGAGCTGTGGAGCGAGATGAGCGACCCCGCCTCATCAACGCCCTACCGCCGGCTGTCGGCGGAGTTCCACGCCCGGCTTGCGGGCGCCGCGGCGCTGGCGTTCCTGCCGTTCCTGATCGTGCCCCTGTCCATGACCATGCGCCGCCAGAACCGGGTGGCCAACATGGCGGTGGCGGCGCTGTCGGTGCTCGCGTTCCAGAACGTGCTGCAGCTCGGCGAGACGCTGGCGCACAAGGGCGCGGGCCCCGCGGCGCTGCTGTGCTGGGGGCCGCTCGCGCTGCTCGCCGCGCTGTCGGCGCTCCTGTTCGCCACCAGCACCGACCGGCCCGGCGACACCGCCATCTCCCGCGTCATCGACGGGCTCGCCGCCGTCTGCGCGCGCCTCGTCCGTCCGTTCACGCGGCTGTTCCGCCGCCGCCCGGTTCCGGCCGGCTGAGCCTTCGTCCCCATGCGCCTCCTTCGTTACTTCAGCACCAAGTTCTTCGCGCTCGCGGTGACGGCGACGCTGATTCTCGCCGCCATCGCCGAAGTGCTCGATCTGGTGGACAACGCCGGCGACATCCTCGACCGCGGCGAGGGCATGGCCGGGCTCGGCTACTATCTCGCCCTGCGCACGCCGACGCTGATCGCCCACGCGCTGCCGCTCGGCGCGCTGGCCGGCGCGGTGATGACGCTCGGCATGCTGGCCCGCAACAGCGAGATCGTGGCGGCCCGCGCGTCCGGCCGCAGCACATGGGACCTCTACGTGCTGCTGTTTCCGGGGGCCTTCGTGCTCGGCGTGCTGCACTGCCTGCTGCTGGACGCGGTGCTGCCGAAGACCGAGCAGCGCCTCGCGGTGTGGTGGGCGGAGGGGCCAGCGCCCAAGATCGACGCCGACAAACCCGCCTGGCTGCGGCTCGGCCCCGACGTGATCTCCTTCGACGCGCTCGGCGACCGGGGCAGGCGGCTGACCAACCTTCAGGTCTATGAGCGCGACGCCCAGAAGGTGGCGACCGGCCGCCTCACCGCCCGCGAGGCGCGGTACGCGGACCGGCGCTGGGTGCTTACGGGCGCGACCCATGTGTCGTGGCGCAAGGAGAGCTTCAACGTCCGCACGCCGGCGGACGGCGTGTGGGAGACCCGGTTCCGCCCCTCGGACGCGGTGGCCGCGCTGACGCCGGGCGGGCTGGTGTCGTCCGCCGCCGCGCAGGCGACGCTGCAGGGCGAGCGGGTGTCGAACGCGCCCGCAAGCTTCTACGAGACGCTGATCCTCCGGGTTTACGCCGCGCCGCTCTCCGCCGCGATCATGCTGCTGCTCGCCATGCCGGCCGCCTTCCTGAACTGGCGCGACGCCCGCTCCGCGCGCTACGGATTCCTCGGGCTCGGCCTCGGTCTCGCCTTTCTTCTGTCAGACGGACTGCTGACCACGCTCGGCGGCGCGGGCGTCATCGCCCCCGTCATCGGGTCTTGGGCCGCCGTCATCCTGTTCGCCGCCCTTGGGGCCGCCGTGATCTCGCGCATGGAGCGCGGCATGACCCGGCCCCGCGTCCGACGCTCCTCCCCCGCCCTCTCCCCGGAGCCCCATCGATGAGCGCCATCGAGATCCTGCCGGTCGCGAACGCGCGCGACCTGGACCGCTTCATCGCTCTCCCGGACCGTCTCGCCGCCCACGATCCGAACCACATCCCGAAGCTGCGCTTCGAGCGCCGGCAGGCGCTGTCGCCGAAGCACAACCCGCTGTTCCAGTCCATGGAGGCGCAGTTCTTCCTCGCGCTGCGCGACGGCGAGCCGGTCGGCCGCATCAGCGCGCAGGCCGATCGGCGCCACCCGGAGACCGGCCATTTCGGGCTGATCGCCGCCGAGAACGACGCCACCGTGTTCGCCGCCCTGTTCCGCGCGGCGGAGACCTGGCTGAAGGCGCGCGGCCGCAGCGAGGCGCTCGGGCCGTTCAACCTCAACATCAACGAGGAGAGCGGCCTGCTGGTGGACGGCTTCGACACCCCGCCCATGCTGATGATGCCGCACGACCCGCCTTACGCCGGCCCGCGGATCGAGGAGCAGGGCTACGCCAAGGCCATGGACCTCTACGCCTATCTCTACCGCATGGAGACGCCGTTCCCGAAGGCGGTGCAGCGGATCATCGACCGGCCGCTGCCCGAGGGCGTGGTGGTGCGCAGCCTCGACTGGAAGCGCTACGACGAGGAGCTGCGCACGGTCATCGACATCTTCAACGACGCCTGGTCGGAGAACTGGGGCTTCACGCCCCTGAACGCCGCCGAACTCGACCATCTGGCCACCTCCATCAAGCCGCTGCTGGACGAGCGGCTGGTGTGGATCGTCGAGGTGTCGGGCCGGCCGGCGGCCTTCGGCGTCGGTCTGCCGAACCTGAACGAGATGATCTCCGATTTCGGCGGCAAGCTGCTGCCGTTCAACTGGGCGAAGCTGATCTGGCGGCTGAAGCGCGGCCGCTACACCAGCGGCCGGGTGGCGCTGATGGGCGTGCGGCGGGAATACGCCCGCGCCTTCCTCGGCCGCGCCATGCCGTTCTACATTTTCGACAAGTTCCGGCAGGAGGGCGTGCGGCGGGGCATCGACCGGGTGGAGCTGTCCTGGGTGCTGGAGAGCAACCTGCCCATGCGCCACATGGGCGAAGCCCTGTGCGGCGGCGCCTATAAGACCCAGCGGCTCTACCGCAAGGCGCTGGCGTGAGCCGCGCCGCGCTGGTGCTGGCGGGCGTCCGGCCCGGCCGCGACCCGCTGGCGGAGTTCGCCGGCGTCACCCACAAGGCGCTGATCCCGATCGGCGGCGTCACCATGCTGGAGCGCGTGGTGACGGCGCTCCGGGCGAGCGGCCGGATCGACCGCATCGTCGTCTCCATCGACCGGCCAGAGCTGGTGACGCTCGAGGGCGTCGAGGTGCTGCGCTCCGCGCCGACGCTCAGCGGCAGCGTGGCGGAGGCGTTCGAGGCGACCGGCGCACCGCTGCTGGTGACGACCGCCGACCACGCGCTGCTCGAGCCCGAATGGGTCCGCCATTTCCTTGACCACCTGCCGGACGCGGACGTGGCGGCGGGGCTCGCCCGCTCCGATCGGGTGCAGGCCGCAGCCCCCGAAACCAAGCGCACCTATCTGCGCTTCGCGGACGGGGCCTTTTCCGGCTGCAACCTGTTTCACCTGCGCGACCTGCGCGCCATGGCCGCGGTGCGGCTGTGGCGGGAGGTGGAGGCGGAGCGCAAGAAACCCTGGAAGCTGCTGCGGCGGCTGGGCCTGCGCGCCATCCTCGACCATCTCACCGGCCGCCTGACGCTGGCCCGCGCCGCGTCCCGCGTCGGCGCGCTCGCCGGCTGCACCGCCGGCGTGGTGGAGATGCCCTTCGGCCGCGCCGCCATCGACGTGGACAAGCCCGACGACCTCATCCTGGTGCGCCGGCTGATCGAGCAGGGCTGACGCCCGCCTCTCGCCGTGTGCGCCGTTCGACGCCGCCGACCTCAAGCGCCGCCGACAACGCGGGGCTCGGCTCGAGATGTGGAGCGCTCTTCCCCCCTCGCCCTTGCGGAGAGGGAGACCACGTCAGCGCGATCTGATCGATCGGGGCAGCCCCATCAGGAGCCGAGCGCCTTCAGCAGCGCGGCTTCGAACTCGGCGGGGGCCTCCACCTGCGGCGAGTGTCCGAGGTCGGGGAACGCGACCAGCGTCGCGCCGGGGATCGCCGCGGCGGCGGCGCGGCCGAGCGCGGGATAGTCGCCGAGCGTCTTCGCGATCTCGGGCGCGGCCCGGTTGGCGCCGGGGGCGGTGCGGTCCTTCTGCCCGATCAGCAGCGTGGTCGGAACCGTGAGGCGCGGAAACTCGTGGACCACCGGCTGGGTGAAGATCATGTCGCTGGTCCGCGCCGAGGCGAGCTGCACCGTCTCGCGGCCCGGCCCGGCGTACATGCCCGCCGCCATGGCGACCCAGCGGTCGTAATCGGACCGCCACACGCCGGAATAGTAGAATTTGAGCTGGTAGGCCTTCACGCTGTCGAAGCTGGTTTTGCGCTCCGCCTCCAGCAGCTGGTCGATGGTGGCGTAAGGAACGCCCTTCGCCTGCCAGTCCTCCAGCCCGATCGGATTGACCAGCACCAGCCGCTCCGTCGCCTGCGGATAGGCGAGCGCGTAGCGCACGGCGAGCATGCCGCCCATGGAATGGCCGAGCACCGCCGCGCGCTCCACCCCGAGCGAGGCCAGCAGATCATGGGTGTTGGCCGCGAGCTGGTGGAACCCGTACTGGTAGCCCGCCGGCTTCGACGACTTGCAGAAGCCGATCTGATCCGGCGCGATCACCCGGTAGCCGGCTTTGGCGAGCGCGGCGATGGCGCTCTCGAAGGTGGCGGCGCAGAAGTTCTTGCCGTGCAGCAGCACGACGGTGCGGTCCAGCGCGGGGCCGGTCGGCGCGACGTCCATATAGGCCATCTCAACCTCATGCCCCTGGGACACGAAGGCGTGCAGACGGACCGGATGGGGGTAGTCGAAGCCTTCGAGGCGCGGGCCGTAGCCCTCCGCCGCCGCGCCTTGCGCGCCGACCGCGAGAAGCGCGCCGGCGAGAACGGACGCGGCGGGCACGCCGCGCCTCACAGGGGGTCCCGGGTCAATCCGCTCAGCAGGCCCGCGGCGCCCGGCGTCGGCGGGGCGTTGTTCACGGCGGCGCCGAGGATCGCGCCCGGCTGGCCGCCGCTGCCGGCCTGCACCAGCACGGCGATGGCGTCGGTTCCCGGCCGCGCCACCTCGTCCAGCGGAACCTCAAAATGGGCGGCGTCCCCGTCCCACGCCCCGAGCCGGGTCATCTTGCGCACCACGTTGACATAGGAGACCGCGCGGCCCGCGTTCTCGCCGCGCCCGATCTGCACCGTGCGGGCCCGGTCGAGCGCGAAGGCCCAGACCTCCCCTCGCGTCTCCGCTAGCGGACCCTTCGGCGCCGCCACCGTCACCGCCACGCGGCCGTCCGCCACCGACAGAGCCACCGGCAGCGTCAGGGCCTTGGTTCCCGTCTCGGCGCGGGTCACGGCGCCCGCCACCGCCGCGCCGTCGCCGCCGAGCGTCGCCTCGGCGCCGTTGACGATGATCTGCGGAGTGAAGACCTTCCGGTCGCCGCGGGCGGAGGCGTAGGCCTTCTGCCGCGCGGTGTTGGCGGGGGTCGCCAGCGTGTCCTTCCAGCCGAGATAGTCCCAGTAGTCCACCGGCAGGGTCAGGACGAGATTGTTGCCGTCGCGGCTCAGCTCCTTCGCCAGCCGGTCAGCCGGCGGGCAGGACGAGCAGCCCTGACTGGTGAACAGCTCGATCACGCCGCGGGGCTGGGGCGCGTCTCCGGCCTGAGCGCCGGACAGGGCGGCGAAGGAGACGGCGAAGGCGAGGGCTGCGACGCGCATGGCTTGGGATCACTCTCCCTATTCCGGACAAGGATCACACTACCCGCCGCGTCCTTGGCGCGGCCACTCACACTGAGGTGACGCCGGAGGTTGTGATCGCTTGCGCCGGGAAAACCGCCGGCCCGCGCCGCGTCCGATCGTGAGGGCGCTTGCGCGGGCCGGCGACCGTTCAGGCCGCGAGGCTGCGCAGCACGTACTGCAGGATGCCGCCGTTGCGGAAGTAGTCGAGCTCGTCCAGCGTGTCGATGCGGCAGAGCAGCGGCACGTTCTTCACCGTTCCGTCGGCGAAGGCGATTTCCGCCGTCAGCGTCTGGCGCGGCTTCAGATCGCCCTCGACGCCGAGGATCGTGACCGTCTCGTCGCCCTTGAGGCCGAGCGACTGCCAGGAGTCCTCGTCCTTGAAGGTGAGCGGCACGATGCCCATGCCGACGAGGTTCGAGCGGTGGATGCGCTCGAAGCTCTGGGCGATGACGGCGCGCACGCCGAGCAGCTTGGTGCCCTTGGCCGCCCAGTCGCGGGACGAGCCGGTGCCGTACTCCTTGCCGGCGAACACCACCAGCGGCACGCCGTCCTGCTTGTAGCGCATGGCGGCGTCGTAGATCGGCGTCTCGCCGCCGTCCGGCCAGTGACGGGTGAAGCCGCCCTCCTTGCCGTCCAGCATCTGGTTCTTGATGCGGATGTTGGCGAAGGTGCCGCGCATCATGACCTCATGATTGCCGCGGCGGGTGCCGTACTGGTTGAAGTCGGCCGGGCGCACCTGATGGTCGCGCAGGTAATGGCCGGCGGGGCTCGCCTCCTTGATGGAGCCGGCGGGCGAGATGTGGTCGGTGGTGATGCTGTCCAGGAACAGGCCGAGCACCCGCGCCTTGACGATGTCGGTGACCGGCTCCGGCTCCATCTCCATGCCCTCGAAATAGGGCGGGTTCTGCACGTAGGTGGAGCGGTCGTCCCAAGCGTAGGTCTCGCCCTGCGGAACGGCGATCTTCTGCCAGTTCTCGTCGCCCTTGAAGACGTCCGCGTACTTCTCCTTGAACATCTTCTTGGTGACGTTCTCGCGGATGTAGGCCGTGACCTCCTGATTGGTCGGCCAGATGTCCTTGAGATAGACCGGCTGGCCGTCCGAGCCGAGCCCGAGCGGCTCGGTGGTGAGGTCGATCTGCAGCGAACCGGCGAGCGCGTAGGCCACCACCAGCGGCGGCGAGGCGAGGTAGTTCGCCTTCACGTCCGGGTTCACGCGGCCCTCGAAGTTGCGGTTGCCGGAGATGACGGCGCCCGCCACGAGATCGTGGGCGTTGATCGCCTCGGAGATCGGCTCGGGCAGCGGGCCGGAGTTGCCGATGCAGGTGGTGCAGCCGAAGCCGACCAGATTGAAGCCGAGCGCGTCCAGATCCGCCTGCAGGCCGCCGGAGGCGAGATAGCCCTCCACCACCTGGGATCCGGGCGCGAGCGAGGTCTTCACCCACGGCTTCGAGGTCAGGCCCTTCGCCGCGGCGTTGCGGGCGAGCAGGCCCGCCGCGATCAGCACGCTCGGGTTCGAGGTGTTGGTGCAGGAGGTGATGGCGGCGATGGTCACGTCGCCATGGCCGAGGTCGAAATCGGTCCCGGCCACGGGCACGCGCTTGGCGGCCTCGCCCGCCTTCTTGAACTCGCCCTCGAGCGCGGCGAGGAAGCCCTGCTTGGTCTCCTTCAGCAGCACGCGGTCCTGCGGGCGCTTCGGGCCGGCGAGCGAGGGCTGCACGGTGCTGATGTCGAGCTCCAGCGTGTCGGTGAACACCGGGTCAGGCGTGTCCGCGTCGCGCCACATGCCCTGCGCCTTGGAATAGGCCTCCACCAGCGCGATGCGGTCGGGGTCGCGGCCGGTCTCGTCGAGATAAGCGATGGTCTCGGCGTCCACGGGGAAGAAGCCGCAGGTCGCGCCGTATTCCGGGGCCATGTTGGCGATGGTGGCGCGGTCGGCGAGCGAGAGATGGTCGAGGCCGTCGCCGTAGAACTCCACGAACTTGCCGACCACGCCCTTCTTGCGCAGCATCTGGGTGACGGTGAGCACCAGATCGGTGGCGGTGATGCCCTCGTTCAGCTTGCCCGTGAGGCGGAAGCCGATGACCTCGGGGATCAGCATGGAGACCGGCTGGCCCAGCATGGCGGCCTCGGCCTCGATGCCGCCCACGCCCCAGCCCAGCACGCCGAGGCCGTTCACCATGGTGGTGTGGCTGTCGGTGCCGACGCAGGTGTCGGGATAGGCCACGATCTCCCCGTTCTCGTCCTTGGTCCAGACGGTCTGGGCGAGATATTCGAGATTGACCTGATGGCAGATGCCGGTGCCGGGCGGCACCACGCGGAAGTTGTCAAAGGCCGACTGGCCCCACTTCAGGAAGCGGTAGCGCTCCTGATTCTGCTTGTACTCCTCCTCGACGTTCTTGCCGAAGGCGGAGGCGTCGCCGAAGAAGTTCACGATCACCGAATGGTCGATGACGAGATCGACCGGCACCAGCGGATTGATGCGGGCGGGCGAGCCGCCGAGGTTCACCATGGCGTCGCGCATGGCGGCGAGGTCCACCACCGCCGGCACGCCGGTGAAGTCCTGCATCAGCACGCGGGAGGGGCGGTAGGCGATCTCGTATTCGGACTTGCCGCGGTTCTGGAGCCAGTCCTTGACCGCCGCGATGTCGGCCTTGCCGAACGAGCGCCCGTCCTCGAAGCGCAGCAGGTTCTCCAGCAGCACCTTCATAGAGAAGGGCAGTCGCGACACCCCGTCGAGGCCGTTCGCCTCCGCGTCCGGGATGCTGTAGTAGCGATAGGTCTTCGCCCCTACCGACAGGGTTTTCGCTGACGTGAAGCTGTCGGGATGGGACACAGGGCGGCTCCTCAAGGGTTGCTCAGGCGGCGCGGCCGGTCGTTTAAGACCGCCAGGGCTGAGGCGGGCATGTGCGCTGCACAAACTCTGGTTAGCGCGGTTATAGGGGAAATCGTGCCGTCGTTGAAGTCGCTAGAAAAGGCGCCGAACGCCTGTCCTCCGCATCCGAAATTCGCGGACCGTCGAAACGTTCCAGCCGGCCGGGAGAGGCGCCCGTGAAGCTGGTCGCGGACGGGCTCGGCGTGGACCGTGGCGGCCGTATGGTGCTGCGCGGCGTGGACTTTTCGGTCGCGGCCGCCGAGGCGCTGATCGTGCTCGGCCCGAACGGCGCCGGTAAGTCGACCCTGCTCCGGGCGATCGCCGGGCTCGTTCCCCTCGCCGAAGGTCGGGTGGAGCTTGAGAACGGCGACCCGGACGCGCATCCGGGCGACGCGCTGCATCTGCTCGGCCATCAGGACGGCGTGAAGGCGGGCCTCACCGTGCGGCGCAATCTCACGGCCGCCCGCGACATCCTCGGCGGCGATGGCGATCCCGACGCGGCTCTGGCGCGCGTCGGCCTGGGTCATGCGGCGGAGCTGCCGGGCTCCGTGCTCTCCGCCGGCCAGCGGCGGCGGCTCGCGCTCGCGCGCCTTCTGGCGGCGCCGCGGCCGGTCTGGCTGCTGGACGAACCCACCGCCGCCCTCGACGTGGCGGGGCAGGAGCTGCTCGCGGAGCTGATGGCGGAGCATCGCTCCAAAGGCGGGCTGATCGTCGCCGCGACCCATCTGGAGCTGAAGCTCGACGGCGCGAAGCGCCTTGCGCTTCAGCCGATCGTCGCGGAGGCGGAGGACGACTGACGTCGCCCTCCGCCGGACCGGTTTGGATCAGTTCAGGGTGGCGACGCCGTTCGCGTCCACCCGGACCTCCTTGACGCCGTCCGCGGTCGCCACGTCGATCTCGTAGGACACCACCTCGCCGTCGCGCTCCACCTCGGCGGAGACCGCCTTGCCGGACGCCTTGGTCTCCGCCGCGGCCACCGCCGCCGCGAGCTGCGTGGTCGCCTTCTGGAACGCCTCAGGCTTCAGCAGGGTGAAGTACTTCTCGAAGGTCTGCTCTTCCTCGCCGGTCACCTGACCCGAGTTCGGGTCCACATAATACTCGACCAGCTTGTCGCCGCCCGCGCTCAGGGCCTTCACCTCCCAGCGGCCGCCGTTGTCGTCCTCGAACTCCACCTCGGTGGCCTTGCCGCCGGACTTGGCCTCGGCCGCCTGCACCGCCTGGGTCAGCGTCACCTTGGCGTTGCGCGCCGCGTCGGTGGAATCCGCGTAAGCCGCCGACAGCGGGGCGAAAGCCGCGCCGAGGGCGAAGGCCGCGGCCAGAGCGAGCTTGTGGGTCATGTGAGCGTCTCCCGGGTTTCTGGCGGCCGCGATCGGCCGGCGTTGGGCAGGCTAAACGCCGGATCGCGCAAGATGTTTCGTCGGGCGCCTCAGAAAAAGGCGCCCCGCGCCCCCTTGCTTTCCGCGCCCGCGACGCCCATGCACCGGGACCGACTTGGAGCCCACCCGCCGCAGGCGCCTTCCATGACCTCGCCGATCGCCGCCCTTCTCCTGCGCGACCTCGCGCTCGCCCGCGGCGGCGGGGCGGGGCTGGGCCTCGTGTTCTTCCTGCTGGTGGTGACGCTGACGCCGTTTGCGGTTGGGCCCGACCTCGCGCTGCTGGAGCGCATCGGCCCCGCCATCCTGTGGCTGGGCGCCGTGCTCGCCACCCTGCTCGGGCTCGACCGGCTGATGCAGGCCGACCATGAGGACGGCTCGCTCGACCTCATCCATCTCGCGCCCGCGCCGCTGGAGCTGATGGTGGGGGCGAAGATCCTCGCGCACTGGCTCACCACCGGCCTGCCGCTGGTGGCGGCGACCCCGCTGTTCGGCGCCATGCTGGGCGTCGCCCCCGCCGACGCGCTGAAGGTGGCGCTGGCGCTGCTGATCGGCACGCCGGCCATCGCCTGCCTCGGCGCCATCGGCGCGGCGCTCACCGTCGGCCTGCGCAAGGGCGGCCTGCTGGCGCCGGTGATGATCCTGCCGCTCGCGATCCCCGTGCTGATCTTCGGCGTGGCGGCGAGCGACCCCGCGGGCGAAGGCTTCGGCCCCATGGGCGTGCTGGGCGGGCTCGCGCTCGGCTACGCCGCGCTTGGCCCCTTCGCCGCCGCCGCGGCGCTTCGGCTGCTGCGTGACTGAAACTTGAAGCGGTTGCGACGGATGGCCGGTTTCCTCCCGGCGGTGGGCGCCTTATGTCGGGCGCGCGCGACCTCAGGATCGGCGCAATCGTAACGCAGGACGACCTTGCGGCCGGCGGCTTCGCCGACCGGAGCCCCGCACCGGCCACGGACCCAATGCCCCTGATCTCCGCCATCACCTCGCTCGCCAACCCGTCCCGCTTCGCGAGCTTCGCGGACAAGGCCCTGCCTTGGGTCGCGGGCGCGGCGGCGCTCACCTTCGCGGCCGCGCTCTATCTCGCGCTGTTCGTGGCCCCGCCGGACTACCAGCAGGGCGAGACGGTGCGCATCATGTTCATCCACGTGCCGTCCGCCTGGCTCGCCATGTTCGCTTACGTGATCATGGCGGCGGCGAGCCTCGGCGTCCTGGTGTGGCGCCATCCGATCGCCGACGTCTCCGCCAAGGCCGCCGCCCCGCTCGGCGCCGCCTTCACCTTTCTGGCGCTCGCCACCGGCTCGCTCTGGGGCAAGCCCATGTGGGGGACCTGGTGGGTGTGGGACGCCCGGCTGACCTCGTTCCTGATCCTGTTCCTGATGTATCTCGGCGTCATGGCGCTGCGCTCCGCGCTGGAGGAGCCGTCGCGCGCCGCCAAGGCCTGCGCGATCCTGACGCTGGTGGGCTCGGTCAACATCCCGATCATCAAGTTCTCGGTCGACTGGTGGAACACGCTGCACCAGCCGGCCTCGGTGATCCGCGCCGGAAAGCCCACCATGGACCCGTCGATCCTCGTGCCGCTGCTGGTGTCGGCGCTGGCCTTCACGCTGCTGTTCACGGCGCTCCACCTCGCCGGCATGCGGACCGAGCTGCTGCGCCGGCGGCTGCGCACCCTGCGCCTCACCGCAGCCGCCCGGCCCGCCGCCCGCCTCGCCCCGGAGCCGGCGCGATGACGGGCCCCCACGCCGGCTTCATCATCGCGTCCTACGCCATCGCCTTCGCGGTGCTTGCGGGGCTGATCGTCTGGACCGTGCTCGACCATCGCCTGACGAAGCGCGCGCTGGAGCGGCTCGACGCGCGCCGGCCGCGCCGCACCGAGGCGGAGCGGCCGTGAGCGGCTCGGGTCTGCGCCGGGCGCTGATCGCCGCGCCCGTGATCGCCTTCGCCCTGCTCGCCGCCCTGCTCTACGGCCGGCTGCACAGCGGCGATCCCTCCACCCTGCCCTCGGCGCTGATCGGCCGCCCCGCGCCGGAGCTGACCCTGCCCGCGCTCGACGGCCTGACGACCGACGCCGGCGTCGCCTCCCCCGGCTTCGGCCGCGCCGATCTCGCCGGCGGCGAGGTGTCGGTGGTGAACGTGTTCGCGTCCTGGTGCGGGCCGTGCCGGCAGGAGCATCCGCTGCTGGTGGCGCTGAAGGACGAGGGCGTGCGGCTGATCGGGCTGAACTACAAGGACAAGCCCGACAACGCGCTGCGCTTCCTGCGCGGCCTCGGCAATCCTTACGCCCGCGTCGGCGTCGACGCGAGCGGCCGCGCCGCCATCGAGTGGGGCGTCTACGGCGTGCCGGAAACCTTCGTGGTCACCGGCGACGGCCGCATCGCCTTCAAATATGTCGGGCCGCTGACGGCGGAGGCGGTCGAGAAGACGCTGAAGCCCGAGATCGAAAAAGCCCGAACCGCCCCGCCCCCAAAGCCCGCGCCGGCGAGCTGATCGCGGGGGGAGGTTTCGCGCCCTTTTCTTGTCCCGGCCTCGAGCCGGGACCCAGAACCTCACCGGTTTTCAGAAAAGCACGCGACGGCCGGTGCGCTTCATCCGCGACACGTCGGCGTATCTGGGTCCCGGCTCAAGGCCGGGACAAGAAAGGGGTCGGTTTCAACCGAAACGTTGAAATCTCGACGCTCTGAGGCACGACGCGGTGGGGCGCAGACGCTTGCCTTTCCCTTGTCCCGGCCTTGAGCCGGGACCCAGAGACACTGAGTTTCCAGAACAGGCCGCGACGACCGGGACGCTTCATCCGCGACACGTCGGCGTATCTGGGTCCCGGCTCAAGGCCGGGACAAGAAAGGGGTCGGTTTCAACCGAAACGTTGAAATCTCGACGCTCTGAGGCACGACGCGGTGGGGCGCAGACGCTTGCCTTTCCCTTGTCCCGGCCTTGAGCCGGGACCCAGAGACACTGAGTTTCCAGAACAGGCCGCGACGACCGGGACGCTTTATCCTCGACGCGTCGGCGTGTCTGGGTCCCGGCTCAAGGCCGGGACAAGTATGGGGCCTGCGCCCACCCCCGCGCGTCAGGCCGCGTTGGGGGCGGCGATCTGGGTGAGGACCACGTGGAGCGCGGCGGCGTCGCGGGAGGCGCGGAGCTTTTGCGCCACCGCGGGATCGCGCAGCAGGCGCGCCACCCGGGCCAGCGCCTTCAGGTGGTCCGCGCCTGCGGTTTCGGGCGCCAGCAGCAGGAAGGCGAGATCGACCGGCTCGCCGTCGAGCGCGTCGAAGTCGATCGGCCGCTCCAGCCGTGCGAACAGGCCGAACAGCCGGTCGAAGCCCGGGAGCTTGCCGTGGGGAATGGCGATGCCGGCTCCAACGCCGGTGGAGCCGAGGCGCTCACGCTGCAGCAGCGTGTCGAAGATGTCCCGCTCCCGCAGCCCGGTGAGGTCGGCGGCCTTGGCCGCGAGCTCCTGAAGGGCCTGCTTCTTCGAGTTCACCTTCAGCGCCGGCAGGATCGCGTCGGGCGCGACGAGGTCGGCTAGGGGCATCGTGCGTCGTCACCTCGACTGCGCGGAAAAGCGTTCGGCGACGTCGCGGCCCTTTCGGGACCGCGGCGCCGCCGCCGCCTCAAACCTCAGTGGCCGTCAGCCGCGCCGTTTCCAGGCTGCGGATCGATCCAGCCGACGTTACCGTCGGCACGGCGATACACCATGTTGATGCGTCCGTGAACAGCGTGACGGAAGACGACCACAGGCGCGCCGGTGAGATCAAGCTCCATCACGGCGAAGCCCACCGTCATGCGGCGGAGCGCGGTGGTGGTCTCGGCGACGATCACCGGGCTCCAGCCCTCCTCCTCCACCTCGGAGGCGTCGTCGGGCGATTCGAACACCACGTAGGGCGCGAGATCGGACTCGCTCTGGGTGTCCGCGTGGTGGTCGCGCAGGCGCTGCTTGTAGCGGCGCAGGCGGGTCTCGATGCGGTCGGCCGCCTGGTCGAAGCTGGCGTAGGCGTCGGCCGCCGCGCCCGCCGACTGGAGCACGATGCCGCTGTCGAGATGCAGCGAGCATTCGGTCCGGAACCCGGCGCCGTCCTTGGCCACGGTCACGTGGCCGGAGAATCCGCCGCCGAAATACTTGGTCATGGCGTCGCTGATGCGATCCTGAACCTGCCCGCGAAGGGCTTCTCCGATGTCGAGGTTCTTGCCGGAGACGCGTAGGCTCATGAGGTCCGCTCCTTCGAGTCGGCGCCGGCCGGACAGACCCAAGCCGGCGCACCACGACGACCTTCAGCGCATGCCGCGCGGGCCGCCTTGACCTCAAGTGGTAAGAGTCGGCGTCGGCGAAGTCAATCAGCCCAAAGAGAGCCGACATCATCCTTAAGCCAATGAAATATAAAAGATAAAATCAGCGGGAGCCGGCCTTGAGAGCCGCCGCTTTCTCTCTACGCCGCTGCACCGACGAGGGGATGCGCAGGCTCTCCCGGTATTTCGCCACCGTGCGGCGCGCGATTTCAACACCGGCGTCGTGCAGCCGCTTCACGATGGTGTCGTCGGACAGCACGTCGTCGGCAGTCTCCGCGTCGATCATGGCGCGGATGCGGTGGCGCACCGCCTCCGCCGAATGGGCGTCGCCGCCGTCCGCGCTCGCGATCGCCGCGGTGAAGAAGTATTTCAGCTCGAACACGCCGCGCGGCGTCGCCATGTATTTGTTGGCCGTGACGCGGGACACGGTCGATTCGTGCATGCCGATGGCGTCCGCCACCATGCGCAGGTTCAGCGGCTTCAGATGCGCCACGCCATGGGCGAAGAAGCCGTCCTGCTGGCGCACGATCTCGGTCGCGACCTTGAGGATGGTGCGCGCCCGCTGCTCCAGGCTGCGGGTCAGCCAGTTCGCGGTCTGCAGGCAGTCGGTCAGGAAGCTTTTTTCGGTGTCGGTCTTCGCCGCCCGCGACACCCGCGCGTAATAGGACTGGTTCACCAGCACCCGCGGCAGCGCCTCCGCCACCAGCTCCACGTGCCAGGAGCCGTCGGGCGCGGCGCGCACGGTGACGTCCGGCGTCACCGGGGGCGCGAGCTCCGCGCCGAAGGCGTGGCCGGGCTTCGGATCGAGCCGCCGGATCTCCGCCAGCATGTCGGCGATGTCGTCGTCGTCCACGCCGCAGGCGCGCCGCAGCGCCGCCATGTCCCGGCGGGCGACCAACTCCAGATTGCCGAGCAGCGCCGCCATGGCGGGGTCGTAGCGGTCGCGCTCCCTCAGCTGGATCGCGAGGCATTCCGCGAGCGAACGCGCCCCGACGCCGCTCGGCTCGAAGCCGTGGATCACCCCGAGCACCCGCTCCACCTGCGCCACCGGCGCCGACAGCCGCTCCGCCACCTCCTCCACGCTTTCGCGCAGGTAGCCGGCCTCGTCGATCAGGTCGATCAGGTGCAGCCCGATCAGCCGCTCCACCGGATCGGTGATCGCAAGCGACAGCTGGGCCTCCAGATGGTCCGCGAGCGTGGCGCGGGCCGCCACATAGGCCTCGAGGTCGGCGCTGTCGCCGGCGGCCGGCGCGCCGACGCCAAGCTGCGACCAGTCGCCGGGCTCCGGCGGCGCCTCGACCGCGGGTCCGGGATCGCGCGGGGCGTCGTCTGGGAACACGTTGCCGAAATCGACGTCGAGCCGGTCCTCGATCTCGGAGCGGGAGCCCGTGTCGCCGTCGCTCCAGTCGGCCGCCTCGCCGGCGGCGGCGGGCTCGGGTTCGGGGCCGTCTTCGGCCGCGGCGGCGGCCGGACGGTCGTCGGCCTCCTCCCGCTCCAGCAGGGGGTTCTGCTCCAGCTCGTTCGCCACATAGGCCGACAGGTCGAGGCTCGACAGCTGCAGCAGCTTGATCGCCTGCATCAGCTGCGGCGTCATCACCAGCGACTGCGACTGCCGTATCAGCAGCTTGGGCGTCAGGCTCATGAAGGCGACGGCTTTCCGACACGACGTGTCGCCGACCCGCCGGAACGCGACGCGTTGCGGCGACGCCCCCGCGTCATCGGCCCGCGCCGTCTCCCCCGACGACATGGGCCGATTCTTGCATGGGAACCGGCTTGCCTACAGTTAAAGCCGAAATTCCTCGCCGAGGTAAAGTCGCCGCACGTCGGGATGGGCCACGACTTCGTCAGGAGCGCCCTCCATCAGCACGCGGCCGGCGTGAATGATGTAGGCGCGGTCGATCAGGCCGAGCGTCTCGCGCACGTTGTGATCGGTGATCAGCACGCCGATGCCGCGGTTGGTGAGGTGGCGCACCAGCTGCTGGATGTCGCCCACCGCGATCGGGTCGATGCCCGCGAACGGCTCGTCCAGCAGCATGAAGCTCGGACGGCTCGCCAGCGCCCGGGCGATCTCCACGCGGCGGCGCTCGCCGCCGGAGAGCGCGATCGACGGCGCCTTGCGCAGCCGGGTGACGCCGAACTCGTCCAGCAGCGCGTCGAGGTCGCGCTCGCGCTGGCGGCGGTCGGGCTCGACCACCTCCAGCACGGCGCGGATGTTGTCCTCCACCGACAGGCCCCGGAAGATCGAGGCCTCCTGCGGCAGATAGCCGACGCCGAGCCGCGCCCGCCGGTACATCGGCAGCCGGGTGACGTCGTTGCCGTCGAGCTCGATGCGGCCGCGATCCGCCGGCACCAGCCCGGTGATCATGTAGAACACGGTGGTCTTGCCGGCGCCGTTCGGCCCGAGCAGCCCCACCGCCTCGCCCCGGCGCACGGACAGGCCGACGTCGTGCACCACGGCGCGGGAGCCGTAGCTCTTGGCGAGGCCGCGGGCGACCAGCGCGCCCTCGCCGCCGCCCACGGACGGATGGCTCTCGCCCGTCTCCGACGCGCGGCCGAACATACGCGAGATCATGTTCACGCGGCGTCTCCCCTGCGCGGGGCCCCGAAGCCCGAAGGGCTCAACGGCCGCCCTCGCGGTTGCCGGGCTTGAACACGCCCTGCACGCGCCCGCCGCCGCCGCCCGCGCTCTCGATGCGCGAGCGCTGGGTGGTGAGGTCCACATGCAGCCGGTCGCCGCGAATCACGTTCTCGCCCTGGGAGACCACCACGCCGCCGGTCAGCGTCACGGTGTTGGACGGCATGTCGAACACGCCGCGCTGGCCGGTGGCGCGCTGGTCCTTCGAGGTGACGACCACGTTGCCCTCCGCCTCGAGCCGGCGGATGTCGCGCCCTTGCGGCGCGGCCGGGGTGCCGGCGGGGCCGCTGGTGGCGCCCTGCGTCGGGCGCGACTTGTCGGCCGCGGGCGCGGCCGGCTTGTTCTGGTCGCCGTAGTAGAAAATCGTCAGCTGCTTGGAGCGCAGGGTCGAATCGCCCTGCACCACCTGCACGTTGCCGCTGAAGATGGCGGCCTGGTCCTTCTCCCGCACCTCGAGATTGTCGGCCTCCACGTTCACCGGCTCGTTGGAGCGGCCGGAGAAGCCCTCGAAGGCGCTCGTGACCGACTGGGCGGCCGCGGCGGAGGTCAGCAGCAGGCTGGAGGCCAGCACGAAGGCGATGCGCATGACGTGATCCTCAATCCATGTTCCGCCGCTTTCGGCGCTCATTGCCCCGGCGATCCCACCGAGTCGACGGCGCCGCGCAGGGCCTCCCCGCTCGCCGCGCCCCGCTTCAACGTCATCTTCACCCGACCGGAAAACAGCATGCGGTCGCCGCTGTCCAGCACCTCCATGCGATCTGCGCTCAAGGTCGACCCCCCAAGCAGGATCTCGACCGGCTTTTCGGACACGATCCGGCCGGTTTTCAGCTCCGCGCGGGCGGATTGAAGCCTCGCGTCGTCGCCCTTGTCGGAAATGACGTGGACGTCCTGATCGAGGTTCAGCACCTGCGCGTCGGCTTCGTAAAGCCCTTCCTTCGAGCTCAGCCGCGCCCAGCCGCCGTCCGTGAGCTCGATCTCGGCCTGAAGCTCGTCGAGCCCCACGCGGTTCGGGTCGGCGATGGTCTGGCGCGCGGTGCGGGCGCTGACCTCGTAGGCGCGGTTCTGCCCGTTGAAACCGCGCATGCGCGGCGCGTCCATGGCGACCGTCGGCCCGCCGACGCCGATGCCGGCGGTGTCCACATGCACCTCGCCCGACAGCGGCTGCAGCAGCGCCGCGACCGCGGTGGCGACCACCGCGAGCGCGGCCGCGGCAGGCGCCGCGAGCCGCAGCAGCCTTACGCGCCGCGAGTGCCGCTCGGCGTCGAGAAAGGCCCCGGCGTCCCGGCGGCCGTCATGGGCGATGGTGGGGGAGGACGCCAAAACCGCTACCGATTCGAAGGCTCTGAGCTCACATATGGGCGAAGATGTCGGTCTCGGCCCATCCGGCGAGATCGAGGGCGGCGCGGACGGGCAGGAAGGCGAAACACGCCTGCGCGAAGGCGCCGCGTCCCTCACGCTCGAGCAGCGCGTCGAATCTGGCGCGCAGGGCGTGCAGATGCAACACGTCGCTCGCCGCATAGGCGAGCTGCGCGTCGGTCAGGTCCCGCGCGCCCCAGTCCGACGACTGCTGCTGCTTGGAGATTTCGACCCCGAGCAGCTCGCGCACGATGTCCTTGAGGCCGTGGCGGTCGGTGTAGGTGCGCGTGAGCTTCGAGGCGATCTTGGTGCAGTAGACCGGCTCGGTCATGACCCCGAAGGCCTTGTAGAGCGCCGCCACGTCGAAGCGCGCGAAATGGAACAGCTTCGTCACCGACCGGTCGCGCAGCAGGCGCTCCAGATTCGGCGCGGAGGTCTGGCCGGGCGCGATCTGCACCAGATCGGCCGATCCGTCGCCGAGCGAGAGCTGGACGAGGCAGAGGCGATCGCGATGGGGGTTGAGGCCGAGGGTCTCGGTGTCGATGGCGACGGAATCGCCCGCGGCGTAGTCGTCGGGCAGGTCGCCCTGATGAAGCCGGATCGTCATGTCTCGCCAATCGATGCCAGCGCTGCGGTCGATCGGCGAAAGAGGGAGAGGTGCGCCGCCGACCGGCGCGTTCCAAACGAAAACGTCCGGCGCCGCGATTTCGTGATCGCGACGCCGGACGTCTTATGTGGTGCCCAGGAGAGGACTCGAACCTCCACGGTGTTACCCACACGGACCTGAACCGTGCGCGTCTACCAGTTCCGCCACCTGGGCTCGGGGTGGGTGATATTGGCTGGGCGCGGGCCTGTCAATGGCATGTCACGCAGGTTTCGCATCCTCCGCGTCATACGGCCGCGCGGCTCGCTTTACGGCTTTCGGACGATGCTCTACCTGTCGTCCGCAGGTTCGAACCGTTCCACGAAGGCTCCCGCCATGAGCGACGCGCGCTATCCCCGCCCGGTCGGCGACAAGCTGGTCACCGTGTTCGGAGGCTCCGGCTTCATCGGGCGGCACGTGGTCCGCGCGCTGGCGCGGGACGGCTGGCGGGTGCGGGTGGCCGTGCGCCGCCCCGATCTCGCCGGGCATCTTCAGCCGCTCGGCGGCGTCGGCCAGATCGTCGCGACCCAGGCCAATCTGCGGTATCCCGAATCGGTGGCGCAGGCGGCGCGCGGCGCGACCGCTGTGGTGAATCTGGTCGGCATCCTCGCGGAAAGCGGCAAGCAGAGCTTCGAGGCCGTGCAGGCGCAAGGCCCCCGCACCGCGGCGGAAGCGGCGCAGGAGGCGGGCGCCGCCACCTTCGTGCAGATGTCCGCCATCGGCGCCGATCGCGTCTCCCGCGCCGCCTACGGCCGCAGCAAGGCCGCAGGCGAAGCCGCCGTGGCGGAGGCGTTCCCGGGCGCCGTGATTCTGCGGCCCTCAGTGGTGTTCGGGCCGGAGGACGCCTTCTTCAACCGCTTCGCCGCGCTCGCGCGCATCGCCCCGGCGCTGCCGCTGATCGGCGGCGGCCGCACCAAGCTGCAGCCGGTGTTCGTGGGCGACGTGGCGCGCGCGGTGGCGCTCGCCGCCGCAGGCAAGGCCGACGCGCAGGGCGCCTACGAACTGGGCGGCCCCGAGGTGCTGACGCTCGAAGACGTGCTGCGCTACGTGCTGACAGTGACCGGCCGCTCGCGGCCGCTGATCCCGCTGCCCTTCGGCGTGGCGAAGACGTTGGGCAAGGCGCTGCAACTGCTGCCCAACGCGCCGCTCACCGTCGATCAGGTGACGATGCTCGAGACCGACAATGTGGTCTCGGACGAGGCTGCGGCCGCCAACCGCACGCTGCAGGGCCTCGGCCTTGCGCCGACCTCGGTGGACGCGATCGCGCCGAGCTATCTCTGGAGCTACCGCCGCACGGGCCAGTTCGAAAAGATTCGCGGCGAGGTCTGACGGGATTCGAGCCGTTTCGGCCGGCCTGCGCCGGCCGAATTCGGATGCGTCAATGCACGCTGACGGTGACGAGCTCGTGCTCGCGGGCGCTCTCGATCAGAGCCTCGCGGCTGTCCGCCACCACGATGGGCGAGCCGTCGGCGCCGAGCAGGGCGAACAGCGCCAGACCGGGCTCCAGCTCCGGCGCTTCGGGAAACAGCGCATTGAGCTGCTCGGACTGCATCGGCCTGACATAGGCGATGCGCCCGTCGCCGACCGCGGCGAATTCGGCGGCCGTCAGCGGCTCCTTGCGGGCCAGCGCGACAAATCCATTGACCATGACGTCACTCCTTCTCCGCGATGCGGCATGTCTCGTCCCGCGAGGCGATGGCGATCCGGCGCACGGACCGTTTCGGCTCGGGTCGAACGAGGTCGACGACCAGCAGGCCCGTCGCAAGTTCCGCGCCAAGCACCTCCATGCCGTCCGCGAGCAGGAACGCGCGCGCGAACTGGCGGGCGGCTATGCCGCGGTGGAGGAAGTCGCGATCCGGGCGCTCCGCGGGCGGACGCCCACGGATGACGAGCTCGTTGTCGCTGATGGACACCTCGATCTGTTCGGGGCGGAACCCGGCCACGGCGAGCGTGATGCGCAGCCGGTCAGGCAGTCCGTCCCCGGCCGGCAGACGCTCGATGTTGTAGGGCGGGTAGCCGTCCCCACTGCGCGCCACACGTTCGAGGGCCCGTTCGAGGCCGTCGAACCCGAGCAGAAACGGGCTCTGCAAGCTTGTCAGACGCGACATGGATCAAAGTCCTCAGCTTCAAGCGACTTTGACGGGAGCCTCGTAAACAAAGCGCTCCGATCGAAAAAAGAGATGGGAGCGAAGACCTGCGCTTTCAAGCGGCGGCCGGAAGAGCCGAAAACGCGAAACGCCCCGACGACCATCGTCGTCGAGGCGTCCGACAGACCAGCTGAAACGGGATGTGGAGACGGCCGAAGCCGACGCGCCTCAGCGGCGGCGGGAGCGCACCCGCACGGGCACACGCTTCGGCTGCGGCGCCATCGCGGCGGACGCAAGCGCCAGTCCCGCGATCGCGGCGGCCAGCATGACGACGAAAGACACGTCCAAACCCATCACGGCGATGCTCCTGAAGCCAGTTCCACGCCCGGTGACCTCAATTTAGGACCGGTCTCGCAAAACGCAAACCTGCGGACAAAAAAACCTCGCCCACCGTCGACCGCGTCAGCCGCCTTGAGCGCGCGCATAGGCCGGCCGCGCCGCCAGCCGGTCCAGATAGTCCGCGAATCGCTCCGGGTCCGGCAGCTTTCCCCAGGCCCGCACCCACAGCAGGAACGAGCCGATCGCGAGATCCGCCGCGCTGAAGGCGTCGCCGAGCAGATAGGGCCGGCCGACAAGTCCGGCCGCCACGCGGTCGAGCGCGGCGGGAAACGGCGGCCAGCCGACGGCGGACGCCGGCGGCTCGTCCGCGCGGGGGAACACCTCGTCCAGGAGGGACGGCTCGATCACAGCCACGCCGTAGACGACCCAGTTCAGATAGAGCCCGCGCGCAGGGTCGCCGAGCGCGGGCGCGAGGCCCGCGTCGGGAACCGCGTCCGCCACATGGAGCGCGATGGCGGCGCTCTCGGTCACCACCGTCGACCACGACCCGTCCGGCCCGCGATCCACCAGCGTCGGCAGCTTGCCGTCCGGGTTCAGCGCCAGGAACTCCCGCGTCTTGTGGGTGCGGGCCTCGAAATCGTGGTGGACGAGCTCGTAAGGCGCGCCCGTCTCCTCCAGCAGCCAGCGGATGCGCTGGGCGCGCGACTGCGGATTGTGGTGCAGGACGAAGCGGGCGCTCATGGCGTCGGACCTCAGATGCGGGCCTGGGAGCCCGCGAGCAGGTCGCGGATTTCGCCGAGCAGCTTCACGTCGGCCGGGGTCTCCGCCACTTCCGCGGGCTTGGCCTCTTCCTTCTTCTTCAGGCGGTTCACCGCCTTGATGACGAGGAACAGGATGAAGGCGATGATGAGGAAGTTGATGCCAATGGTGAGGAAGTTGCCGTAGGCCAGAACCGCGCCCTGCTTCTTGGCCTCGACCAGCGAGGTGGCGGTGACGTTGGACGACAGGCCAACGAAGTAGTTGGAGAAGTCGAGACCGCCGACGATCGCGCCGACGACCGGCATGAAGACGTCCGCCACCAGACTTTCGACGATCTTGCCGAAGGCCGCGCCGATGATGACGCCGACCGCGAGGTCGACGACATTGCCTTTCATGGCGAATTCTTTGAATTCCTGAACGATGGACATCGGCGAAAGCCCCTGTGTATGCGGTCCCAGCGGGCCGGCGCATGAATTGCCAGCCGGCGGTGGTGACGTTAACGAAGTATTGAAGCTTCAGGCAAGGCGCGTCGCGCGGACCTGAACTCACGGCGGCGCGGACGAACGCGGCGCCGTCCGGCGAGGGGGACGCGGGCAGTGCAGGGTTGGGTCGTCGCCGGGGTGGTCCTGGCCTATTTCGCGGCGCTGCTGGCGCTCGCGGTCTACGCCGACGCCCGGCGTCCGGCATGGCTCTCCGGCCGGCTGCGGCCTCATCTCTACGCGCTCGGGCTCGGGGTCTACTGCACCGCCTGGGCGTTTTACGGCGCGGTGGGATTCGCGGCCACCAAGGGCTGGCTGTTCCTCGCCTTCCTGCTGGGGCCGGCGCTCGCCATCGGCCTGTTCGCGCCGCTGGTCGCCCGCGTCATCCGCATCGCCAAGGCGCAGAACATCACCTCGATCGCCGATCTGATCGCGGCGCGCTACGGCAAGAATCAGCGCGTTGCGGCGCTGGTGGCGGTGGCGGCGCTCGCGGCCGCCCTGCCCTACATCGCGCTGCAGCTCAAGGCGATCGCCCAGTCGCTGAACCTTCTGGTCGGGCTTGAGGGCGCGCCGGTCGATCCGGCGCTGCCGGCCTCGATCGCGCTCGCGCTGTTCGCGGCCCTGTTCGGCGCGCGGCAGGTGCAGGCGGCCGAACGGCATGACGGGCTGATGCTGGCGATCGCAGCCGAAACCGCGATCAAGCTCGCGGCCTTCGTCGTGGCGGGCGTGTTCGTGCTGTTCCACATGTTCGACGGCCCGGCCGACCTGATCGACAAGGCGCGCGCGGCCGAGACGCTGGACCTGTTCGCGGCGCCCCCCGCGCCGTCCGCCTTCCTCGCGATCGTGGCGGTGTCCTTCGCCGCGACGCTCCTGCTGCCGCGCCAGTTCCACGTCACCGTGGTCGAGGCGCACGATCCGGCGGAGACGCGCACCGCCGCCTGGCTGTTTCCGGCCTATCTCGCCGTCATCACGCTGCTGGTGGCGCCGCTGGCGCTGGGCGGCCTGACCCTACTCGGCGAGACCGCGACCGCCGACCCGGACTTCTACCTGCTGTCGCTGCCGCTCTCGGCCGACGCGCACTGGATCGCGACCTTCGTGTTCCTTGGGGGGCTCTCGGCCGCGACCTCCATGGTCATCGTGGAGACGGTGGCGCTCGCCATCATCGCCTCCAACGACCTTGCGATCCCGGCGCTGCTGCGCGGGCGCGGCGCCGCGCTGCCCGACATGAGCCGCCGGCTGCTGATGATCCGCCGGCTTGCCATCGGCGCCATCATCGCGCTCGCCTATGTGGCGCACCGCATGGCGGACGGGGCCGCGCTGGCGCAGCTCGGCCTGCTGTCGCTCGCCGCCACCGCCCAGCTCGCGCCGGCGTTCTTCATCGGGCTGCTGTGGCGGCGCGCGACCGCGCCGGGGGCGGTGGCCGGCATTCTGGTCGGGCTCGCGCTCTGGGGCTGGACGCTGGTGCTGCCCAATCTCGGGCCGCGTCTCGGCCTGCCGAACGCCGTTCTGGCGCAAGGGCCGTTCGACATCGCATGGCTGCGGCCCGAGGCGCTGTTCGGCGGCCCGTTCGCGGACACCTTCTCCCACGGCGTGTTCTGGAGCCTCGCGCTGAACGTGGCGGCGCTGGTGTTCGTGTCGCTGCTGCGCGCCCCGACCGCCATCGAGCTTCAGCAGTCGGACGCCTTCCGCGACGACGGCGCGGCCCGGGAGGACGACGGCGACGCCGCCCCCTTCCGCCCGTGGCGGGCGCGGGTGACGACCGCGGACGTGATGCAGACGGTGGCGCGCTACATCGGGCCGGAGCGCGCCGAGCGCGCCTTTCGCAGCTACGAGGCCGGGCGCGCCGCGCCGCTGGTGGGCCATGGCGAGGTGGACGCCACCACGCTGCGCTTCGCCGAGCGGCTGCTCGCCTCCGCCATCGGCGCCGCCTCGTCGCGGCTGGTGCTGTCCATGCTGCTCAGCCGCCGCAACGTCACCACCCAGGACGCGCTCCAGCTTCTGGACGACGCCTCGGCCGCGCTCCAGTCCAACCGCGACGTGCTCCAGACCGCGCTCGACCATGCGCGGCAGGGCATCACCGCCATCGACAAGGACATGAAGCTCGTCGCCTGGAACCGGGAGTTCCGGGAGCTGTTCGACCTGCCGGAAGAGATGATCTATCTCGGCGTCGGCCTCGACGACATCTTCCGCTTCAACGCCCGGCGCGGCCTCTACGGGCCGGTGCACGAAGAGGAGTTCGTCGCCGACCGCATCCAGCGCTTCGTGGTGCGGCTCGAAACCATGCGCACCCGCCTCCAGCCCTCGGGCCGCGTGATCGAGATCCGCTCCGCCCGCATGCCGGACAGCGGCGTCGTCACCACCTACACCGACATCACCGAGACGGTGGCGGCCCAGCAGGCGCTCGAGGTCGCGAACGAGAATCTGGAGCGCCGCGTGCGCGACCGCACCCGCGAGCTGACCCGCCTCAACCAGGAGCTCGCCCGCGCCAAGACGGTCGCGGACGAGGCCAACATCTCCAAGACCCGCTTCCTCGCCGCCGCGAGCCACGACATCCTTCAGCCGCTGAACGCCGCCCGGCTGTTCGCCACCAGCCTCGTGGAGCGCACCGGCCCGCAGGAGGACTTCGGCCGCCTCGCCCGCAACGTGGACGCCTCGCTCGACGCGGTGGAGGAGATCCTCTCCGCCCTGCTCGACATCTCCCGGCTCGACACCGGCGCGATGCGGCCCGAGCTCTCCACCTTCCGCCTCGACGACATCATCTCCCAGCTTCGGCGCGAATTCACGCCGGTGGCGGAGGAGAAGGGGCTGAAACTGTCGGTGATCAGCACCGGCCTCACCGTGCGCTCCGACCGCCGGCTGCTGCGCCGGGTGCTGCAGAACCTCGTCTCCAACGCCATCAAATACACCCCGCGCGGGCGCGTGATCGTCGGCGCGCGGCGGCTGAAGGGGAAGCTGCGGGTGGAGGTCTGGGACACCGGCCTCGGCATCGCCTCGGGCCAGCAGCAGCTGGTGTTCCGGGAGTTCAAGCGTCTGGAGCAGGGCGCCAAGGTGGCGCCGGGCCTCGGCCTCGGCCTCTCCATCGTGGAGCGCATCGCCCGGGTGCTGGAGCACCCGCTGACGCTGCGCTCCAAGCCCGGCACCGGCTCGGTGTTCGCGATCGAGATGCCGGTCGCGGCTCCCCTGCCCGCGACCGCGCCGACGGAGGCGGTCGCCGCCCCACGCCTGTCGCCGCTGGAAGGCCTCAGCGTGGTGGTGATCGACAACGAGCCCGCGATTCTCGAAGGCATGGCGACGGTGCTCGGCGGCTGGGGCTGCACCGCGCTCACCGCCGCGAGCCAGCGCGAGGCGGAGCAGATGATCCGCAAGCACAAGCTGTTCCCGGACGTGGTGCTGGCCGACTACCACCTCGACGAGGCGGACGGGCTGGAGGCGATCGTGAACCTGCGCTGGAAGCTCGGCCGCCCGTTCCCCGCCGTGCTGATCACCGCCGACCGCTCGCCGGGCCTGCGTGCGCAGGCGGCTGAGAAGGACGTGCAGGTGCTGCCGAAGCCGATCCGCCCCGCGGCGCTGCGCGCCCTTCTGGCCCAGCTGCTGGCGAAGCGCGCCGCCGTCCACTGAAGCGGCGGGCGTCCAATCGAAAACGGCCCGCCGGGGCTATGGCGGGCCAATGGCGAGCCGCCCGGCGGAAGCGGCGGGTCGCACCAACGAACAGGGCCCACGAAAAACGGCGGCCCCGAGGGACCGCCGTCAAAAACCTTGGACGTCTTCGGCTCCGAGGAGCCGCGCGATCAGCTCGCCGCGGCGCGCTCCGGCCACTGGCCGGCTTCGATCTTGGAGGCCGCGATCACCGCCTGGGTGCGGCTTTCGACGCCGAGCTTGGCGAGAATCGCGGAGACATGGGCCTTCACCGTCGCCTCGGACACGCCGAGCTCATAGGCGATCTGCTTGTTGAGCAGGCCCTGGCTCAGCATCATCAGCACCCGCACCTGCTGGGGCGTCAGGGTGCCGAGGCGGGAGACCAGCTTGGCGGAGCCGTCGTCGCTCGGCGCGCTGAGATCAAGGTCCGGCGGCGTCCAGGTGTCGCCGGCGAGAACCACGCGCACCGCGTCGCGCATCTTCTCCACATCCAGCGTCTTCGGGATGAAGCCCGAGGCGCCGAACTCCATGCAGCGGCGGATGGTGGTGGGGTCCTCGTTGGCGGACACCACGACCACCGGCGTCGCCGGATACTGGGCGCGCAGGTACATCAGGCCGGAGAACCCGCTGACGCCCGGCATGGTGAGGTCGAGCAGCACGAGGTCGAACGTGTCGTCCTCGAGGATCTTGGACGCGTCGTCGAACGAGCCGGCCTCGACGATCTCCGCGGCCTCTCCGGCCACGGCCTCCCGGAGCGCCGTGCGGAACAGCGGATGGTCGTCGGCGATCAGAAGTCGGAACGAGGATTCAGAGGTCGTCATGAAAACGTCTTAGCGCTCCGCCGATACCAAAGTCGATAGGTCTAAATCGTCCTAAGGACGAATCTCCGACACATTCGACGCTCGAAGACTGAGAATTACGTCTAAAGGCGACAGATAGCTAGCGGACCTTGCCCCCGCAACGCAACATCGACGCATGGCCATGGTCATCCGCCCGGGCGGGACGCGCCGATGAAGTGCAGCGCGACCTCCCGCTCATGGGGCCGGTCGCGGTGCTCGACCAGATAGACCGCCTGCCACATCCCGAGCGCCGGCGCGCCGCCGATCACCGGGATCGAGAGCGAGACGCCGGTCAGCATCGCCTTGATATGCGCCGGCATATCGTCCGGCCCTTCGAGATCGTGGCGCCAGCTGGCGTCGCGCGGGGCGAGCCGGTCGAGCGCGTCCACGAGGTCGTCGCGCACCTCCGGGCTCGCGTTTTCCTGAACGGTGAGCGACGCCGAGGTGTGCCGCACGAACAGGGTGACGAGGCCGTCTCCCGCGCGCCCCGCCCGCAAATCCTCCGCGATGCGCGCCGTCAGGTCGGTGAGGCCCGGCCCGCGGGTGCGCAGGGTGATTCGCGTCAGGATCTGATGCGGCGCGGGTCCGGCGGCGACGATCTCCGGCATGGCGGGCTCCGTGGTGGCTGGAAGAGACAGCATCGCGCGTTTCGCGCTTGCGGGAAAAGCGCCGCTGGCGCTTCCCTGTGCGCCCGCCTCGCCCGCGCGCCTTGCCCCGGAGCCCCGCCGTATGGTCCTGACCGTCGACCCCGCATTGTTCCGCGCGCCCGCGCCCGAGGAGACGGAGCGGCTGAACGCCCGGCTGATCCGGGGGGCGGCGGCCGCCCCCGATCCGTGGACCATCGGCCCGGAGGCGGTGCGCGCGCGGCGGCGCGACGGCCTCACGCCCTTCATCGGCGAGCCCAGGAGCGCGCGGGCCGAAACCGTGACCGTTCCCGGCCCCGGCGGGCCGCTCGCGCTCCGGATCATCGCGCCGGCGGAGCCCCGCGGGGTCTATCTCCACATCCATGGCGGCGGCTGGACCTTCGGCAGCGCGGACCAGGACGACCCCCGGCTCGACGAACTGGCGGACGGGCTCGGCCTCGCCTGCGTCTCGGTGGAGTACCGGCTGGCGCCGCTTCACCCCTACCCCGCCGCGCCGGACGACTGCGAGGCCGCGGCGCTGTGGCTCGCGGCGGAGGCCGAACGCCGGTTCGGGACCGGCCGGCTGCTGATCGGAGGCGAATCGGCCGGAGCGCATCTCGCCGCCGTGACGCTGCTGCGTCTGCGCGACCGGCACGGGCTGACGCCGTTCCGCGCCGCGAACCTCACCGCCGGCTGCTACGATCTCGGCCTGACGCCGAGCGCCCGCGCGGGCGCGGCGACGCCGGTGCTGACCACGCGCGACCTGCGCATGTTCACCGGCCATTTTCTGCAGGGCGGCGAGGACCGCGCCGCGCCGGACGTCTCCCCGCTCCACGCCGATCTCGCCGGCCTGCCGCCCGCGATCTTCACGGTGGGGACCCGCGATCCGCTGGTGGACGACACGCTGTTCATGGCCGCGCGCTGGGCCGCGGCCGGGGGAGAGGCGGAGCTGAAGCTGTGGCCGGGCTCGGCCCATGTGCACGTGGCGCTGCCGGATCCGAACGCCGGCCCCGCGCGCGCCGCGATCGCGGCCTTTCTGGCGCGCGCTCTGACGCCGGCCTGACGGAACCGCGCGGCGGAAACGGAGACCGCTCCCGCCGCGCGATCGGGCTGTCTCAGTACTCGACGACGCCGTCGAGGGCGTAGTGCTTCACCGTCTTGCGGTTGGCGATCAGCTCGTCGATCGAGGGCTCGCCGGTCATGGCGCGCTTGATGGCGAGCTTGGTGGCCTCGTAGTTGGTCCGATAGAGATCGGCCTTGTCGAGGTTCGCGTCGGTGGCGCAGCGGGGATCAAGCCAGATCGTGATGATCAGGCAGATCTTGTCGGTGATGTCCTTGGGCAGCACGCCCTCGATGACGCTGTCGACGATGGCGTCGCCGGTGGCGCCCTGCACCACGCCGCCGAGCAGCTCCACATACTCGGCGGTGTGGATCGTGGCCTTGGTGGTCATGATCGCCGCCGGGCGGACGAGCTGGTTCAGGTCGCGCACCACGAACATGCGGGTGTGGCCGACCGTCTGGCCGAGGAACGACGCGAAGGCGTGGCCGACCGGGCCGTCGACGGAGCCGATCAGCACCTCGGGCATGGCGTCGGTGTACTGGCCTTCAGCCGCAAGCACCGTGGCCTCGCCGGTGCGGAAAACGATGTCGGTCATGAGTTCAAACTCCAGGTTTGGATTCATCGATCAGACCGGCGCGGCCCCCACCGGCCCGATGCCCATATCACCCCACGGGCACGGCCGACCAGCGGCCGCTCTGCTCGCGGCAGCGCAAACAGCCGTCCCGCACCGCGAAGTGCATGGCCGTCAGCGCCAGATCGCCGGCCTCGACGCGCTCCCGAACCCACGGGAAGGTCATGAGGTTTTCAAGCGTCACGCCGACGGACGCCTCCTCGCCGGCCTGCTGGCGGGCGTCGCCCTCGAGCGTCGGGTCCACGGCCTCGCGGGCGCGGGCGGCGATGCCCATCCAGCCCACCACGAAGTCGGAGGCCTCCGGCGGCGCGCCGTTCAGCAGCGCGTTGACGCCGCCGCAGCCCGCATGGGCCAGCACCACGATGCGCTCCACCTTCAGCACGCGCACGGCGTATTCCACCGCCGCGCTCGCGCCGTGATGCGACTGGTCCGGCGTGTAGGGCGGCACCAGGCCCGCGACGTTGCGCAGCACGAACAGCTCGCCCGGCGCGGCGCCGAGGATCTGCTGCGGATCGACCCGGCTGTCCGAACAGCCGATGACGAGGATGCGCGGCGCCTGGCCTTCGGCGAGGCTTTCGAACCGCTTGCGCAGTTCGGGCCAGGACTCCGCGCGGAAGCGGCGGTAGCCGTCGAACAGCGCGTCGAGCGAGGTGGATGAGCGGGCGTCGGTCATGGGTCGCGGCCTCTTCATGCTGCGGCCGGCGGCGATCTCGCGCACGCGGCGTTCCTGTACAGGCAGAGGTCATAGGGCGGGGCGAAGCGTCAACCGCGCAGACGGTCGCGGAGCATCAACCGTTCGGCCAGTTGCCGCGCCGCAGCGTGCGCCTAATTGATGGGCGGTTCGCCGCCTTAGGAGGCGCGACGCCCCGCCGCGTGTTCCCGGGCTCCCGGATCGGCCGTTCGCCGCCCCGGTCCCCGCCATCGAAAGCGTGACATGAGTTCCACGATCGACAGCTCCCCGGTCGCCCGCTCCGCTCCCTCGCGTCCGTCGGTCCTCCGCGGCCGCACGCCGACCGGAACGCAGTCCACGCTCACCGTCGCGCTGCGGCGGCTCGTGATGGCGACGCTGGTGATCGCGACCCATCTAGCGCTCGGCGTCGCCTTCTGGACCGTGATGGACGTGGACGGCTGGTCGATCGCGGAGATGGCGATGTTCGCCTGTTTCCTGCTGTCGCTGCCGTGGATCGTGATCGGCTTCTGGAACGGGGTGATCGGCTTCCTGCTGCTGCGCTTCAGCCGGGACCCGCTGGCCGCGACCGCCCCTTGCGCGACGCTCGCCGGCCCGGACGACCCGATCACGGCGCGCACCGCGCTGGTCATGTGCGTGCGGCACGAGGACGCCGAGCGCATGATCCGCCGGCTCGACGTGATCCTGCGCAGTCTGGACCGCACCGGCCACAGCGCCCCGTTCGACCTGCACATCCTGAGCGACAGCACCCGCGAGGACGCCGCCGAGACGGAGCGGCGCGCCATCGAGACTTGGCGGGCGGGCCTCGACCGGCCGGGTCGCGTGTTCTACCGCCGCCGCGCGGTCAACGCCGGCTTCAAGGCCGGCAACATCCGCGAGTTCCTGCTGACCCGCGGCGCGGACTACGAGCTCATGATCACGCTGGACGCCGACAGCGTCATGTCCGGCGAGACCATCCTGCGGCTCGTGCGCGTGATGCAGGCCAATCCGAGGCTCGGCATCCTCCAGAGCCTGATGGTGGGCCTGCCGGCCCGCACCGCCTTCGCCCGCATGTTCCAGTTCGGCATGCGCGCCAGCATGCGCTCCTACAGCATGGGCTCGGCGTGGTGGAGCGCCGACGCCGGCCCGTATTGGGGCCACAACGCCGCCATCCGGGTCGCGCCCTTCCGCGACCATTGCGGGCTCGACGATCTGCCGGGCGCGCCGCCGCTCGGCGGCCCCGTGCTCAGCCACGACCAGGTCGAGGCGGTCCTGATGCGCGCCGCCGGCTACGAGGTGGCCGTGCTGCCGGAAGAAGGCGGCTCGTGGGAGGACAACCCGACCTCGCTGCCGGACTTCCTGCGCCGCAACCTGCGCTGGTGCCAGGGCAACATGCAGTATCTGAAGCTGCTGCGCCGTCCCGGCCTGCCGCTGGTGGGCCGGCTTCAGCTTCTGCTCGCCGTGCTGATGTATGCGGGCGCGCCGGCGTGGATCGGCTTCATGATCGCCGGCGCCGTGCAGGCCTTCGGCCCGCCCTCCGTGATCGGCGAGCTCGATCCTCCGGGAACCTTCCCGGTCGGCCTCAGCATCGGCCTGTTCATGACCATGCTGACGCTGACCTTCGCGCCCAAGCTGATGGGCTATCTCGACGTGCTGTCCGACCCGCGCAAGTCCGCCCGCTACGGCGGCGCCTCGGCCTTCGCGCTGTCGGTCGTCGCGGAGGCGCTGTTCGGCTTCCTGCTGGCGCCGGTGATCAGCTTCTCGGTGACGGTGTTCCTGATCGGCCTTCTCGGCTTCGGCGTCTGTGTCGGCTGGGAGGCTCAGGACCGCGACGGCCACCGCGTGGGCTGGGGTGAGGCGGCGGCGAAGCTGTGGCCCGCAACCCTGTTCGGCGTGGCGCTGTCCACGGCGCTCGCCCTCTCCGCGCCGCAGGTGCTGTTCTGGGCCGCGCCGGTGCTGGCGAGCTTCCTGCTCGCGGTTCCCTTCGCGGTGCTCACGTCGAGCGAGACGCTCGGACGGCTCGCGGCGCAGGCGCGGCTCGGCGTCGGCCCCGAGGAGACGCATGCGCCGGCCGAAGTGCGGGCGATCTGCGACGCGCTGCCGCCGCTCGGCGGCTTCGGCGCGCCGCTGGCGCCATTCCGCTTCGACGCGCCGCTCAACGCCGCGCGGCTGCACCCCGCCGATTGACCGTTCGGCCAATCGTCGCCATCTGTTGGAGACAGCACCAACCGTCGCCACGCGCGGCGCGCCCGGACCCCGGAGGCCAGACGGCGATGTTCATCCAGACCGAAACCACCCCCAACCCGGCCACGCTGAAGTTTCTGCCCGGCCGCGACGTGCTGCCCGGCGGCGCGCTGGAGCTGAAGAGCGCGACCGACGCCGACCAGTCGCCGCTCGCCCGCGCCCTGTTCGCGATCGACGGCGTGACCGGCGTGTTCTACGGCGGCGACTTCATCACCGTGACCAAGTCGACCGGCGAGTGGCAGCACCTGAAGCCCGCGATCCTCGGCGCGATCATGGAGCATTATCTCAGCGGCGCGCCGCTGATCGCAGATGGGGCGGCCCCGGCGACAACGGACGGCGACGGCGAGTTCTACGACGAGGCCGATCAGGACACGGTCGACACCATCAAGGATCTGCTCGATACAAGGGTGCGCCCAGCGGTCGCCATGGACGGCGGCGACATCACCTTCCGCGGCTTCAAGGACGGGGTGGTGTATCTCGACATGAAGGGCTCCTGCTCCGGCTGCCCGTCCTCTACCGCCACGCTGAAGCAGGGCATCGAGAACCTGCTGCGGCACTTCGTGCCGGAGGTCGAGGAAGTCCGCCCCAGCGCGTGATTACCCCCTTCTAATGAATTGGAACGCTTCGAAACCGTTTGCGACCGTCGTCCGTACGGACTATTGCGGATGGACGTTGGGATGAGACAGGCTCTTAGAGTCTTTAGTGAGCCCGGCGCGCCGCTGGCGTGGCGGGCTTGCTGTACCGAGATGGGAAATGCTGCAGACGTCTGACATTCTGACGCTGAACGATTCGGCGCAATTGCTTCACTCCGCTGCGCCCCGCGCGAACATCGTCGTGTTCGGCGGTCTGCGCAGCCAGGGCGGCTACAGCATCCCTGCGTTCGAGTTCGTCCACACCTTGCGCGAACTGTCCTACAACGTGCTGTTCGTGAAGGACGAGACGCGTCGTTGGTACAATTTCGGCCTCAAGGGGTTCTCGGACTCCATGGAGGAAACGGCGTCCTCCATCCGCGACGCGGTGGCCGCCCATTTCGACGACGACCTGCCGCTGGTCACGCTCGGCAACTCCATGGGCGGCTACGCGGCGATCTTCTTCGGCGAGCGGCTGAACGCCCATTACGTGCTGTCGCTGGTGCCCCAGACCATCATCTCGGTGGAAGCGCGGCTGCGCCTCAACGACAAGCGCTGGCACGACGATTTCGCCGGCTTCAAGCCGCGCCACCCCGACCTCCGGCACGTGCTGCGCGGCGGCGCCCGCAAGACCCAGATCGTGGTCGGATCGGACTGCATCCCCGACGTCATCCAGGCCGGCAACGTGGCGGGGGCGCGGGGCGTGCATATCGACGTCGTGCCCGGCGCGGGCCATGACGTGACCCGCGTCTGGAAGGAAAAGAACGTTCTTCTGGACAAGATCGCCGGCTATCTCGGCGACAACACCGTGCTCACGCCGGACCTGATCGACTGAGCGCGAACACCCCTGCTGTCCGGGGCGCGACGGCGGGTCTTAGAAGGTGGTGCGGCTGCGGATCGCGGCCGCGAGCGTCCCGTCGTCGAGATAATCCAGTTCGCCGCCCACCGGCACGCCATGGGCGAGGCGCGTCACCTTCACGTCGGCCTCAGACAGAAGGTCGGTGATGTAATGGGCCGTGGTCTGCCCCTCCACGGTGGCGTTGACCGCGAGGATGACCTCCCTCACCTCCGGCGCCCGGGCGCGCTCGATCAGGCCCGCGATGTTGAGGTCCTCCGGCCCGCGGCCGTCGAGGGCGGACAGCGTGCCGCCGAGCACATGGTAGCGGGCGTCGGTGGCGCCCGAGCGCTCCAGCGCCCAGAGATCGGACACGTGCTCCACCACCACGATCACCGAACCGTCGCGGGTCGGATCCCGGCAGATGGCGCAGGGCGACTGGGTGTCGACGTTGCCGCAGGTGGGGCATTCGGACACCCGCTCGCAGGCGATCCGCAGCGCCTCCGACAGCGGCTCCATCAGCCGCTCCCGCCGGGTCACGAGATGCAGCGCCGCCCGCCGGGCCGAACGCGGCCCGAGCCCCGGCAGCTTGGCCAAAAGCTGGATCAGGCGTTCGATCTCGGGACCGGCGGCGGAGCGGGACATGGGCTTATCTGCGCAAGAAGAGGAGAATTCAGATCACGATCGTTCGCTCGAGGCCGCGCTCGAAACTCCAATCCTTCGCAAAACACTCGAATGTGTTGTCTTTCAAATAGAAGAGAAAATGCCGATCGAAAGTGCTAACAGACGTTAACACTTTCCAATCGTCAGGCCACGTCCGACGATGATCCGGTCCGATGATCTCGAAAAATTCACCCCATTTGGGCGCGACACCGGTGTAGCGGCACTGGCCGCGATACCACCCCTCGTCATTGGTCCGGCCGAGCCTCCAAGCCGAGCAGTTCAGAAAGGTAAGGCGACAGGCCTCATCTTCCGCCGCCGCGTAGGCATAGTAATTCAAGAACAGTTTCAGATGAACAGCAGCGCCATCAACTTCGACCTCAGGCATGGGCGAAACTGGATCGGCGTTCCAACCTTCGTTTAGAAGCTTGAAGGCCGGGTTCGCCACGCTGGCTCCCATGCTCAGAACAGCTTGAGGCCGGGCGGGATCGGCAGGCCGGCGGTCACGCCCGCCATCTTCTCCTGCAGCGCGGCTTCGCCCTTGGCGCGGGCGTCCGCGTGGGCGGCGATGATGAGGTCCTCGAGAATCTCCGCCTCGTCCGCCTTCAGCAGCGAGGGGTCGATCTTCAGCGCCCGCAGGTCGCCCTTGGCGGAAAGCGTCACCTGAACCAGCCCGCCGCCGGCGGCGCCCTCCACGGTGACCTGCTCGAGCTCGGCCTGGGCGTCCTGCATCTTCTGCTGCAGTTCCTTGGCCTTGGCCATCATGCCCATGATGTCGCGCATGGCGGGCTCCCTTCGTCAGAAATCCTCGGTCTCGTCGACCGGAGGTAGGGCTTCCGCCGCCGCGGCGTCAAGCGGGTCCGCGGGCGCCTCGGGCGGGCGCACCCGCACGTCCACGATCTGCGCCCCCGGCGCGATGCGGTCGAGAATCGCGCGCACATGGGGATGCGCCTGCACGCCCTCGAGCCGGGCCGCGACCTCGGCGTCCTCGCGCTCGCGGATGGTGGGCGCGCCCTCCCCGGCCGCCACCGCCACCATCCAGCGTTGGCCGGTCCATTCCTGCAGCCGCTTGCCGATCAGGCCCGCGAGATCCGGCGCCGCCTCGGCGGCGGGCTGAAACTCCAGCACGCCGTCCTCGAACCGCACCACCCGCACGTTCCGCGTCAGCGCGGCCTGCAGCACGATGTCCCGCTCCCGCGCGGCGAGCGCGACGAGGTCCTCGAAGCGGGACAGCCGGATCACGGGCGCGGCGACGGCCTTGACGGACTGCGGGACCGGCGCCGCGGCGATCTCGCGCGCGGCCGCGAGCACGGGGCCTGCCCGCA
>NZ_JBHTMX010000011.1:0-38408 GCF_042679725.1 Methylopila musalis | reverse complement strand
CCCGGGCGCTGGCGCTGCTCGGCCTCGGCGGCAGGATCGAGGTGCGCACCGCCGAAGGCTCCGTGACGGTCGCGGGCGGCGTCGCCCGCACCGAGGACCTGCGGCTCGGCGGCCCCTCCGCCGAACTGCGGCTCGCGGGCGACGCGAACCTGACCTCTGGTCGCCTGAACCTCGCGGGCGTGCTCGCCGTCACCGACGGCGGCGCGATCCCCGCGCGGGTGCGCGGACGCATCGACGATCCGAAGCTGCGCCTCGACCCGCTCGGCTCCGACCGGCGCTCGGACGCGACGCCCGCGCCCTGATCCCGCCTCAGCGCCCGGCGGCGGCGGCCCGCTCCGCCTTCAGCCGCTCGTTCTCCGCCCGCTTGGTGGCGATCGAGGCCGCGATCACCCCGATGGTGACGAGCCCGATCAGGATCGAGCACACGGCGTTGATCTCGGGCTTCACGCCGAGCCGCACCGACGAGTAGATCCGCATCGGCAGCGTGGTCGCGCCGGGGCCGGTGGTGAACTGCGAGATCACCAGATCGTCGATCGAGAGCGTGAAGGCGAGCATCCAGCCGGACACCACCGCCGGCAGGATGATGGGCAGCGTCACCACGAAGAAGGTGCGGAACGGCGGGCAGCCCAGGTCCATCGCCGCCTCCTCCAGACTGCGGTCGAAGCTGACCAGCCGCGACTGCACCACCACCGCCACGAAGCACATGGAGAAGGTGACGTGGGCGATGGTGACCGTGAGGAAGCCGCGGTCGAGCCCGATCGCCACGAACAGCAGCAGCATGGAGAGGCCCGTGATGACCTCGGGCATCACCAGCGGCGCGTAGACCATGCCGGAGAACAGCGTGCGTCCGCGGAACCGGCCCATGCGCGTCAGCGTGACGGCCGCGAGCGTGCCGAGCACGGTGGCGACGGTCGCCGACAGCAGCCCGAGCCGCACCGTGACCCAGGCGGCCTCGAGCAGCTGCTCGTTGTGCAGCAGCGACACGTACCAGCGGGTGGAGAAGCCGCCCCAGACCGTCACCAGCTGGCTGTCGTTGAACGAGTACAGCACCAGAATGACGATCGGCAGGTAGAGGAAGGCGAAGCCGAGCGTCAGCGCCGCGATGTTGACGGCGGACAGTCCCTTGGTCATCGGCGCGCCTCCGCGCAATCGGCGCCAGCGGGGGTCACGACTTGGCCTCCACTTCGCGGGACTGGACGTTCTGGTAGATCGCGATCGGAACCACCAGCACGAGCAGCAGCAGCACGGCGATGGCGGAGGAGACCGGCCAGTCGCGGTTGGAGAAGAACTCGTTGTAGAGCGTCTTGCCGATCATCAGCGTGTCGGAGCCGCCGAGCAGGTCCGGGATCACGAACTCGCCCACCGCCGGGATGAACACCAGGAAGCAGCCCGCCACCACGCCCGGCAGCGAGAGCGGCACGGTGATCTGCCAGAACGACTTCCACGGCGGCGAGCCGAGATCGGAGGCCGCCTCCAGCAGCGTGTGGTCGAGCTTTTCGAGGCTGGCGTAGAGCGGCAGCACCATGAACGGCAGGTACGAATAAACGATGCCGATGAAGACCGCCGTCTCGGTGTTCATGATGTAGAGCGGCTCGGAGATCAGCCCGATCTTCAGCAGCAGGGCGTTGAGCAGCCCCTCCGGGCTCAGGATGCCGATCCAGGCGTAGACGCGGATCAGCAGCGAGGTCCAGAACGGCAGGATCACCGCCATCACCAGCGCGGGGCGGATGCCGCGCGGCGCCTTCGCCATGGCGTAGGCCATGGGATAGCCGATCAGCAGCATCAGCACGGTGGAGATCGCCGCGATGCGCAGGCTCGACACATAGGAGAACCAGTAGAGCTCGTCCTCGGTCAGCAGCCAGTAGTTCTCGAAGTCGAGCCCGTTCCACCAGTCCGTCACGCCCTGCCAGCCGAGGCTGAGGTCCAGCAGCGGCTCGTAAGGCGGCTGGGCGATGGTGGTGTCGGACAGCGAGATCTTCAGCACGATGAAGAACGGCGCCAGGAAGAACACCAGCAGCCACAGATAGGGCGTGCCGATGACGGCCCAGCGGCCGAGGGAACTGGAGCCGGCGGCTTTGGGATCGGCCATGGTCGCGCCCCCTCAGGCCGTCAGCAGCACGCCGGCGTCCGGCGCGAACCACACATGCACCTTGTCGTCCCAGGCGATGGGCGCGCTCTCCGTGCGGGTGGCGTTGGCGCGGCTGACCCGCATGATGGTCTCGGAGCCGTCGAGCTTCACCAGGAACTTGGTCCAGTCGCCGAAATAGGCGATGTCCCACACCTCGCCCTTCAGCACGTTGGTGGCCTCCGGCGGCGGCGGCTCGATGGCGATGCGCACCTTTTCCGGCCGGATGGCGAAGGCGACCTCGGCGCCGGTCGCGGCGAGCGCCTCGGGGGCGGCGACCTCGACCGTGACGGCCGGGTCCTTCACCGCCAGCGACAGGCCGGCCGGCGAGGCGCCCGCGACCTTCGCCTCCAGAATGTTGATGTCGCCGATGAAGTCCGCCACGTAGCGGCTGTTCGGCTGCTCGTAGATGTCGCCGGGGGTCGCCACCTGCACCAGCTTGCCGTGGTTCATCACGGCGATGCGGTCGGCCACCGTCATGGCCTCCTCCTGATCGTGGGTGACGATCAGGAAGGTGAGGCCGAGCTCCATCTGCAGGTCCATGAGCTCGAACTGGGTCTCCTCGCGCAGCTTCTTGTCGAGCGCGCCCAGCGGCTCGTCCAGCAGCAGCACCTTGGGCCGCTTGGCGACCGCGCGGGCGAGCGCCACGCGCTGGCGCTGGCCGCCGGAAAGCTGGTGCGGCTTGCGGCCGGCGAAGCTCTCCAGCTTCACGAGCTTCAGCATCTCCGCCACCCGCTCGGCGATCTCGGTCTTCGGCAGCCCGTCCTGCTTCAGGCCGAAGGCCACGTTCTGCTCCACGCTCATGTGGGGGAACAGCGCGTAGGACTGGAACATCATGTTCACCGGCCGCCGGTAGGGCGGCATGCCCGCGAGGTCCTGCCCCCCGAGCGTGACGCGGCCGGAGGTCGGCTGCTCGAAGCCTGCGAGCATGCGCATCAGCGTGGTCTTGCCGCAGCCCGAGGGGCCGAGCAGCGCGAAGAACTCGCGCTGGTGGATGTCGAGCGAGACGTCGTTCACCGCGACGAAGTCCCCGAACCGCTTGGTCACGTTCTCGAAGCGGATCAGCGGGACGGCGGAAGGGTCGAGCCAGGGCGCAAACGAGCGCCGGATCGGGCCGAGGGCTTTCTGGGCGGGCTTCAGCGCCATGACGGTGTCCCGGAAGAGTAAGGCGTCGGTGTCAGGAAACGAGGCGAGACGTCAGGCGAACGGGCGTTCCGGCCCGGTCGCGGCGGGGCCGGAACGCCACTCGAGCGGCGCCCGTCTCACGCGACGGGCGCCGTGGTTGAGGGACCGCCGCCGGGGACGCGCCGTCCGGCGCCCCCGGCGACGGCCTGCGCCGTCGGCGGCCGCGCGTCAGCGGCCGCTCTTGGCCCGGGTCCAGGCGCGGGTGAGCGCGCGCTGCACCTTCGAATCCTCGATCGAGGGCACGGTGTAGAGCCGGCTCAGCACCTCGGCGGTCGGATAGATCGAGGGGTTGGTCTTGACGCCCTCGTCCAGGAACTCCTGCGACTTCAGGTTGCCGTTGGCGTAGGACACGTAGTTCGACGCCTTGGCCGCCACGTCAGGCTTCAGGATGTAGTTCAGGAAGATGTGCGCGTTCTCGACGTTCGGCGCGTCGGCCGGGATCGCCATCTGGTCGAACCAGAGCTGCGCGCCCTCGTTCGGGATGATGTAGCCCACGTTCACGCCCTTGCCGGCCTCTTCGGCGCGGGTCTTGGCCTGGAAGATGTCGCCTGAATAGCCGACGGTGACGCAGATGTTCCCGTTCGCCAGCGCGTTGATGTATTCGGACGAGTGGAACTTGGTGATGTAGGGCTTCAGCTTGCCAAGGTGTTCGGCGGCCTTCTCCACATCCTTGACATTGGTGAGGTCCGGCTTCAGGCCAAGATAGTTCATCACCGAGGGCAGAAGGTCTTCCGGGCTGTCCAGCAGCATCACGCCGCAGCTTTTCAGCTTCTTCAGGTTCTCGGGATCGTAGACCAGCTTCCAGCTGTCGAGCGGCGCGTTGGGCAGCGCCTTCTTCACCTTGTCGACATTGTAGCCGATGCCGGTGGTGCCCCACATGTAGTTGATCGAATAGGCGTTGTCCGGATCGTACTGGGCGATGCGCTGGTAAATCTCGGGCCAGATGTTGGTGAGGTTCGGAAGCTTCGACTTGTCGAGCTTCTGGAACACGCCGGCCTTGATCTGGCGCGACAGGAAGGTGGCGGTCGGAACCACCACGTCGTAGCCCGTCTTGCCGGTGAGCAGCTTGGTCTCGACGATCTCGTTGGAGTCGAACACGTCGTAGACGACCTTGATGCCGGTCTCGGCCTCGAAGTCCTTGAGGATCTGCTCGTCGATGTAGTCCGACCAGTTGTAGACCCGGACCTCCTTGCTCTGGGCGAAGGCCTCGCCGCCGAGCCCCAACGCCAAGCCCACCGCCGCAAGCGTGAGCGCGAAACGTTTCGACGTCATGCGTCGCCTCTCCTGTCGCAAGGCACGCCGCCCATGCGCCGGGCGGCTTTGGTGGGAAGGCTAGCCGCGCCCGCGACGGCGCACAACCGTTTCTGCCCGATCACGCGCCATGCATCAATTCGATGCGGCGCCGCAGCGGATTGATTTGGGACGCGGGCTCGGGCACGCTGGCGCGGCGCCGCACACGGGCGCCCGGCGGCTTCGGCGGCCGGACACGGGCCCGCTTTCTCCGCCTCACCGACCTGATCCGGGCGGGCCTCAGGCGCGACGCCCGTCGCGCCATTCCTTTAGCCGGCTTGGGTCGGCGACGGCGCGGTTCTTCTCCCGCGTCGCGCCTTACCGACAATGGTGTTTGATGAGCAAGAAGAAGCGCAACAGCCTCAAGGAGGCGATCGCCGACCGACGCGGCGCGGCGACGCTGGAGGAGGCGCGCGCCTGGGTGCTCGAACGCGGCGTCGAGGAGCTCGAATGCGTGGTGCCGGACCAGGCCGGCGTCGCGCGCGGCAAGATCATGCCGGCGGCGAAGTTCTTCGCCTCGCCCACCATGAACATGCCGTCCTCGATCTTCCACCAGACGATCGCGGGCGGCTACGCCGACGACGACGCCATCGGCGGCGGCGACCCGGCCGACAGCGATGTGGTGCTGGAGCCGGATTTCTCCACCCTCGCGGTGGTGCCCTGGGCCTCCGATCCCACCGGCCAGATCATCCACGACGCGTTCCACCGCGACGGCCGTCCGGTTGAGGTGGCGCCGCGCCAGCTGCTGAAGCGCGTGGTCGATCTCTACAGCCACAAGGGCTGGACTCCGGTGATCGCGCCGGAGATCGAGTTCTACCTCGTCAAGCCCAACACCGATCCGGACTACCCGCTGGAGCCGCCGATCGGCCGCTCGGGCCGCCCGGAGACGGGGCGGCAGTCCTACTCGATCTCGGCGGTGAACGAGTTCGACGAGCTGTTCGAGGACATCTACGACTTCTCCGAGGCGCAGGGGCTCGAGATCGACACCCTGATCCACGAGGAGGGCGCGGCGCAGATGGAGATCAACCTGCGGCACGGGCACCCGCTCGCGCTCGCGGACCAGGTCTTCATGTTCAAGCGCACCATCCGGGAAGCTGCGCTGAAGCACGACATCTACGCCACCTTCATGGCGAAGCCGATCGCGAACGAACCCGGCTCGGCCATGCACATCCACCAGTCGGTGACCGACGCCGAGACCGGCCGCAACATCTTCTCCGACGAGCAGGGCAAGCCGTCGTCGGAGTTCTTCTCCTTCCTCGCCGGCACCCAGAAGTACCTGCCGGCGGTGATGTGCGTGATGGCGCCTTACGTGAACTCCTACCGCCGGCTGACGCGCCAGTCCTCGGCCCCGATCAACGTGCAGTGGGGCTACGACAACCGCACCACCGGCATCCGCGTGCCGCCGTCGAGCCCGGCCGCGCGCCGGGTGGAGAACCGGGTGCCGTCCTCGGACGCCAACCCCTATCTCGCCATCGCCGCCTCGCTCGCCTGCGGCTACCTCGGCATGGTGGAGGGTCTCGCCCCGTCCGAGCCGATCGAGGGCTCGGCCCACGGGCTCGACTACGACCTGCCGCGCGGCCTGCTGGAGGCGGTGGCCGCCTTCGAGGACTGCACCCCGCTGTCGGACGTGTTCGGGCGCTCGTTCATCAACACCTACGGCGCGATCAAGCGGGCGGAGTTCGAGACCTTCATGCGCGTCATCAGCCCGTGGGAGCGGGAGTATCTGCTGCTGAACGTGTGAGGCCCGCGTCCGTGACGGCCTTTCCTCCCGCCGGCTCCTATTACGACGCGGTCAATCCCGCGCCGCCGCCCCGGCCGCGGCTGCGCGGCGTCGCCCGCGCCGACGTCGCCATCATCGGGGCCGGCTTCACCGGGCTCTCCGCCGCGCTGCATCTGGCGGAGCGCGGCGTCTCGGTCGTGGTGCTGGAGCAGGCGCAGGTGGGCTGGGGCGCCTCGGGCCGCAACGGCGGTCAGGTCCATCCCGGCCAGCGGCTCGACCAGGACGCGCTCGAGCGACTGATGGGGCTCGACGACGCCCGCAAGCTGTGGCGCCTGGCCGAGGACGCCAAGACGCTGCTGCGCGGGCTGATCGCCCGCCACGACATCGACTGCCGCTACGAGCCGGGCCTGATCCACGCCGATCACAAGCCGGGCTTCGTCGCCGAGGCCCACGCCTATGCGGAGCGGCTGCGGGAGGTCTACGGCTACCCCCATATGGAGGCGCTCGACCGGGAGCGCATCCGGGAGCTGGTGAAGACCGACGCCTATTACGGCGGCACGCTGGACCACGACGGCGGCCATCTCGATCCGCTGGCGCTGGCGCGGGGCCTCGCCGCCGCGGCGGAGGCCGCCGGCGCCCGCATCTATGAGGGCGCGCGGGTGCGCCGGCTGGTCCATGGCCGCCCCCACACGCTGCAGGTCGGCGACGACGGCGCGGAGGTCCAGGCGGACACGGTGCTGATCTGCTCCGACGGCCTGCTGGAGGGGGTGGAGCCCGCGGTCGAGGCCCATGTGATGCCGATCGCGAACCACATCGCCACCACCGTTCCGCTCGGCGAGCGGCTCACCGAGGTTCTGGCGGGCCGCGCCGCGGTCTCCGACAGCCGTTTCGTGGTCTATTACTTCCGCCCGACGCCGGACGGGCGGCTGCTGTTCGGCGGCGGCGAGACCTATTCCACCACCCTGCCGAAGAGCATCGCGCCGATCGTGCGCGGGCACCTCCTGAAGGTGTTCCCGCAGCTGAAGGACGTGGCGCTGGAGCACGCCTGGGGCGGCGTTCTGGGCGTCACGCCCACGCGGCTGCCCTTCGTGCGCGAGGTCGCGCCCGGCGTGCTGACCGCCGCCGGCTATTCGGGACAGGGCGTGCTGCTCGGCCCCCTGTTCGGCAAGATCCTCGCCGACGCGGTCGCCGGGCGGCTGGAGAGCTTCGACCTGCTGGCGCGACTGCCCGTGCCGCCGTTCCCCGGCGGAACATGGCTGCGCAAGCCGATCCTCGTCGCCGCTATGAGCTACTTCGCCCTGCGCGACCGGCTGTGAACGACGCTGGATCCGGAGAGCCCCCTCACCCGGAGGGCTGACGCCCTCCGACCTCTCCCCGCCGGGGAGAGGTGAAGGAGCGGGCTTCCGAGCCTCCACGTGTCACGCCTCCAAGCGCGACGCCCGCATTCTGGAGCGCAACGTCCGAACCGCCGTCACCTCTCCCCGGCGGGGAGAGGTCGGCGCGAAGCGCCGGGTGAGGGGGAGCGCGGCCGTCCGTCCAGGCTGCGATAGGCCCCTCAGGCCCGGACCAGAATCTTCCCCCGCGCCTCGCGCCGGGCGATGCGGCCGATGGCGTCGGCGGTGTCGCTCAAGGGCAGCACCGCGTCCACATGGGCGGAGATCGCGCCCTCGGCGGCCCAGGCGAAGATGCGGGCGAGCTCGGCCCGGTGCGCGTCGGGCTCCTTCTCGGTGTGCGCGCCCCAGAACACCCCGCGCACGTCCGCGCCCTTCAGCATCGGCAGGTTGAGCGGCAGCTTCGGGATGTCGCCCGCGGCGAAGCCGATCACCAGCAGCCGGCCGCGCCAGGCGAGCGCCCGCACCGCCGCCTCGGTGGCGTCGCCGCCGACGGGGTCGTAGACCACGTCCACGCCGCGGCCGTCGGTCAGCTCCTTCAGCCGGAGCTTCAGATCCTCGCGGGCGTAGTCGACGCCCTCGTCCGCGCCGCGCTCCCGGGCGAAGGCGAGCTTGTCCGCCGACGACGCGCAGGCGATGACGCGGGCGCCGAGCCGCTTGCCGATCTCCACCGCCGCAAGGCCCACGCCGCCGCTCGCGCCGAGCACCGCGAGCGTCTCGCCGGGCTTCAGCTCGCCCCGGTCGGCCAGCGCGTGCAGCGTGGTGCCGTAGGTGATGATGATCCCCGCCGCCTTGTCGAGCGGCAGCGCGTCCGGCACCGGCGTCAGCGCCTCCGCGCGGACCACCACCTGCTCCCGGCAGGCGCCGTAGCCGAGATAGGCCGCGACCCGGTCGCCCGGCCTCACGCCCTCGACGCCGTCGCCCACCTTCGCCACCACGCCCGCCATCTCGCCGCCGGGCGAGAACGGCAGCGCGGGCTTGGTCTGGTAGCGCCCGGCGGTGATCAGGGTATCGAAGAAGTTCAGCGCCGCGAAGGCCACGTCCACCACCACCTCGCCGGGGCCGGGCTCGGGCGCGGGCAGATCGGCGAAGGTCAGCGCTGCGGGCCCCGAGAGTTCGGAGCACAGGACGGCTTTCATGGGGGTTCCCCGTCAGTTGGCGTCGGCGATCCCGTCGCTTCCGAGCCGTCGGCGAAGACGGCCGAAGGCGAGCCGGATGCGGGACTTCACGGTGCCGAGCGGCAGGCCCTGATGGGCGGCGATCTCGCTGTGGGACAGGCCCTCGAAGAAGGCGAGCCGCACGAGGCGCTGCTGGTCGGAGGGCAGATCGGTCATGGCCCGGCGCACCAGCATGTCGCGCTCCCGGTCGGCGATCTCGGCGTCGGGCTTCGGCGCGTCGCAGGCGAGGCGGATGGCGTCGTCGAGATCGACGGCGGTTCCGCCAGCCCGGCGCAGCAGGTCGATGCGGCGGTTGCGGGCGATGCGGAACAGCCAGGTGCTGACGGAGGACTTGGCCGGATCGAACAGCGCCGCCTTGCGCCACAGCGCCAGCATGGCGTCCTGCGTCACCTCCTCCGCGAGGCTCTCGTCGGCGCCGAGGCGCTGGAGGTAGGAGGCGAGGCGGGGCGCGTAATGATCGAACAGCTCCTCGAAGGCGGCCCGGTCCTGCGCGCAGGCCACCCGGCGGACAAGCTCCGCCATCCGCTCCGGACCCGTCAGGTTCACCCGCACCCGCCCATCGTCCCGCCTTCGTCCCCGCGCCGTCCGGCCGATCGTCCCGTCCGTTGTACGCGGTCCGGGGCGGCTCACCAATCCCTGACCATGGCGTGATCCCGGGCTGCCGGAAATGATCAAATTTTATAAACTTTTGCCGTAGGTTCCGCCTGACCGCCGCGCGCGCCCCCCGGACGCGGCATGTTCGACATTGAACCGCCGGCGCCCCTCGGCGGACAGACTGAAAGCGACACCCATGACCAAGCCCCTGCGCTCCGCCCTGTTCGCCACGCTCGCGCTGGCTCTCGGAGCGTCGTCGGGCGCGCTGGCGCAGGGCGCGCCGGCCGCGCAGCCGGTGGAGCTCGGCAAGTTCAACGCCTGGACCGCCTACTCCGCCCCGGCCAAGAACGGCAAGGTCTGCTACGCGTTGTCCCAGCCGTCGGCGCGCAAGCCTGGCGGCCTGAACCGCGACCCGGCCTATCTGTTCATCTCCAACCGGCCGCGGGAGAACGTGCGCAACGAGGTCAGCGTGATCATCGGATTCCGCGCCAAGGCCGACAGCAAGGTGGAGGTCGCCATTCCCCGCGCCGGCTCGTTCGAGCTCTACGCGCGCGAGGACGGCGCCTTCGCCCAGTCGGTGGAGGACGAGGCCAAGCTGGTGCGCGCCATGCGCGGCGCGGGCGGAAACATGACGCTCAAGACCACGTCCGCTCGCGGCAACGTGACCACCGACACCTATTCGCTGGCCGGCATCTCCGCCGCGCTCGACCGCATCGACCGCGAATGCAAGTGAGCGGCGTCGAACGGAGCCGCGCCCGGACGGCGCGTCAGTCCGGGTAATCCACCTGCGACAGGGTAAGGCCGTCGGGCGGGGCCATGGGCCCGCAGGCCCGGCGGTCGGCTTTCGCCAGCGCCGCCGCCAGATCGTCCGCGCTCCAGCGGCCGATCCCGACCTGGACCAGCGAGCCCACCATCGACCGCACCTGATTGTGCAGGAACGAGCGGGCATGCGTCCGCACCGCGACGCCGCCGCCCTCCTCCCGCGTCACGTCCAAGCGGTCGAGCGTGCGGATCGGGCTCGACGCCTGGCATTCGGAGGCGCGGAAGGTGGAGAAGTCGTGCCGGCCGAGCAGGCGCTTGGCCGCCGCGTCCATGGCCGCCACGTCGAGCGGGCGCGGAATGCGCCACGCCCGGCCGAGCTCCAGCGCCAGCGGCGCGCGGCGGTCCACCAGCCGGTAGACGTAATGCCGCCTGAGAGCCGAGAAGCGGGCGTCGAACTCCTCCCCGGCGTAGGCCGCCTCCAGCACCGCCACCGGCTGGGGCCGGAGATGGGCGTTGATGGCGTCGCGCACCGTGCCCGGGCGCCAGTCCCGGGCGAGGTCGAGATGGGCCACCTGCCCGCTGGCGTGCACGCCGGCGTCGGTGCGCCCGGCGCCTTTCACGGTCACGGTCTCGCCGGAAAAGGCGAAGGCCGCCGCCTCCAGCGCGCCTTGCACCGAGGGGCCGTTGGTCTGGCGCTGCCAGCCCGCGAAGGGCGCGCCGTCATACTCGACCAGCAGGCGATAGCGCGGCATCAGCCGAGCCGCGTTCCGGGCGCGAGCCGGGCGCCGTTGAGGAAGGCCGCCGCGTCGGTCGCGCCCTTGCCGGCGCGTTGCAGCGTCACCAGCCGCACCGCCCCCTCGCCGCAGGCGACGGTGAGCCGGTCGTCCAGCACCTCGCCCGGCGCGCCGCGGCCGTCGGCGAGCGTCGAGCGCAGCACCTTGACCCGCTCAGGCCCGCGCGGCCCTTCGAACTCGAACCACGCGCCCGGGAACGGCGACAGGCCGCGGATGTGGTCGTGGGCCGCGCGGGCGGGCCGCGTCCAGTCGATGCGCGCCTCCGCCTTGTCGATCTTGGCGGCGTAGGCCACGCCGCCCTCGCCCTGCGGCCGGAACACGAGCCCGCCGCGGCCGAGCGCCGACACCGCCCGGCCCATCAGATCGGCCCCGAGCCGGCTCAGCCGGTCGTGCAGCTCGCCGGCGGTCTCGTCCGGCCCGAGCGTCACCCGCTCGGCCATGCCGACCGGGCCGGTGTCGAGCCCCTCCTCCATGCGCATGGCCATGACGCCGGTTTCGGCGTCGCCCGCCATCACCGCCCGCTGCAACGGGGCGGCGCCGCGCCAGCGCGGCAGCAGTGAGGGATGCAGGTTCAGGGCGCCGAGCGGGAACAGGTCGAGCGCGGCTTTGGGCAGGATCAGGCCATAGGCCACCACCACCGCCGCCTCCGCGCCGAACCCGGCGAGCTCCGCCAGCGCGTCCTCGCCCTTCAGCGAGGCGGGCGTGCGCACGGTCAGGCCGAAGCCGTCCGCCAGCGCGTGCACCGGGCTCCTGCGCAGCTCCATGCCGCGCCCCGCCGGCTGCGGCGCGCGGGTGTAGACCGCGGCGACGTCGTGGCCCTGCCCCACCAGTTCGGACAGCGTGGGGACCGCGAAATCGGGCGTCCCCATGAAGATCAGACGCATGGGCCCCTCACCGTCTGGCGGATCGCCGGGATCAGGCCTCGGCCGCCTCGTCCCCGCGTCGCTCGCGCCGGGGGAAGGACGGCAGCTGGCCGACGGCGCGCGCCTTCTCGAACTTCTTGACCACCCGGTCGCGCTTCAGCTTCGAGATGTGGTCGATGAACAGCACGCCGTTGAGATGGTCGATCTCGTGCTGGATGCAGATGGCGAGCAGGCCGTCGCAGGCCATCTCCTGCGCCGCGCCGTCGCGGTCGAGGTAGCGCACGGTCACCTCCGCCGGGCGCTCCACCTCCTCGTAGTAATCGGGGATCGAGAGGCAGCCCTCGTCATAGACCTGCGTCTCCTCCGATGCCGCCACGATCTCGGGATTGACGAACACCAGCGGCGCCGGCGCCTCGTCCTTGCCCGCGAGGTCGATCGTCACCACGCGCTTCGCCACGCCGATCTGGATCGCCGCGAGGCCGATGCCGGCGCTGTCGTACATGGTCTCGAACATGGTCTCGATCAGCGCGCGCGTCTCGTCGTCCACGCGCTCCACCGGCGCGCTCACCAGACGGAGCTTGGGATCGGGAAGATAAACGAGCGGCGCGACGGACATGGGGACCACAGGCGCTGAAAACGACACGAGACCGGGGGCGAATAGGCCCTTGCGGTCCAAGCGTCAACATGTTCTTTATTTGTTCCGAAGCATGTTGTGACGTGGCGTCCCGCTCCGGGGCGCGTCCCGTCACCTGTCCGGCGTATCCCCATCATGAACGAACCGCTCCTGCGCATCGGCGACCATGTGGCCTCGCTCGGCGAGGTGCTGGCGGGGCTCGGCGCCGCGGCGGTCGCGGCGCTTCTGCTGCTGCTGATCGTGGCGGCGCGGGCGGGCGCGGCTTCGGCGGCGGTTGGGGCGCGGGTCATGGCGTCGGGCCTTTCGCGGGCGCAGGGCGCGCCGGAATCTGGAACCGTTCCTACCTGCCCTGCGGAGATGTCACTGGTTTGACGTCTTCGGCCGCGCTTCTTCTTGCGGGTCTGCGCGCCGCGCGGCACAAGGGGCGCGCCATGATCAACATCACCGACATCACCTGCCGCGTCGCCGGCCGCGTCCTGCTCGACAAGGCCAGCGCCTTCCTGCCCGAAGGCGCCCGCGTGGGCGTGGTGGGCCGCAACGGCACCGGAAAGACCACGCTGTTCAAGGTGCTGGCGAACGAACTCGCGCCCGACGACGGCGACGTCTCCATGCCGAAGAACCTGCGTCTCGGACGCGTGGCGCAGGAGGCGCCGTCCGGCCCCGAGGCGCTGATCGACGTGGTGCTCGCCGCCGACGTGGAGCGCGCCGCGCTGATGACGGAGATCGAGACCGCGACCGACCCGGACCGCATCTCCGACATCGTGACCCGGCTGATCGACATCGACGCCTATGAGGCGCCGGCGCGGGCGGCGCGCATCCTGTCCGGCCTCGGCTTCGACGACGAGGCGCAGCAGCGCCCCTGCTCCGACTTCTCGGGCGGCTGGCGCATGCGCGTGGCGCTCGCCGCCGTGCTGTTCTCCGAGCCCGACCTGCTGCTGCTGGACGAGCCCACCAACCATCTCGATCTCGAAGGCACGCTCTGGCTGCAGGACTATCTGGCGAAGTATCCGCGCACGGTGCTAGTCATCAGCCATGACCGCGACCTGCTGAACGCCTCGGTGGACCACATCCTCCACTTCGACAACGGCAAGCTGAACGTGTGGAAGGGCAATTACGACGCCTTCGACCGCATGCGCCGCGAGAAGCTGGCGCTGGACCAGAAGGCCGCCAAGGCCCAGGACGAGGAGCGCAAGCGCCTCGAAGCCTTCATCGCCCGCTTCAAGGCCAAGGCCTCCAAGGCGACCCAAGCCCAGTCGCGCATGAAGCGGCTCGCCAAGATGCAGCCCATCAACGCCGTGGTGGAAAGCAGCGTGGTGCCGTTCCGCATTCCCGATCCCGAGCGGGAGCTGGCGCCGCCACTGGTGGCGCTGGACGGCGTCTCGGTCGGCTATGGCGACCGCACCATCCTGCACAAGCTGAACCTGCGCATCGATCCGGACGACCGCATCGCGCTGCTCGGCTCCAACGGCAACGGCAAGTCCACCTTCGCCAAGCTGCTGGCGGGCCGCCTCGCGCCGCAGGAGGGCCGCGTCAACAAGTCCGAGAAGATGCTGGCCGGCTTCTTCGCCCAGCATCAGGTCGAGGACCTGCATGTGGACCAGAGCCCCTACGACCACATCCGCGCCAAGATGCCGACCGCGAACGAGGCGCAGGTGCGCGCCAAGACCGCGCAGATCGGCTTCCCCGCCGACAAGGCCAACACCAAGGTGGAGAAGATGTCGGGCGGCGAGAAGGCCCGCCTCGCCTTCGGCCTCGCGGTGTTCCACGCGCCGCACCTGCTGATCCTCGACGAGCCGACCAACCATCTCGACATCGACAGCCGCGAGAGCCTCGCGCAGGCGCTGAACGAGTTTCCGGGCGCGGTCATCCTCGTCAGCCACGACCGCCACCTGCTCGACGCCACCGCCGACCGGCTGTGGCTGGTGGGCGACGGCGGCGTGAAGGCGTTCGAGGGCGATCTCGACGACTACCGCCGTTACATCCTCTCCGACGCGGCCAAGCCGAAGAAGGCCGGCAAGGGCTCGGGCAAGTCGTCCGAGCCGGCGCCGAAGCGGCTGGACCTCGGCGCGCTGAAGAAGAAGGTGACGCAGCTCGAGGAGCTGATGGCGTCCTGCGCGGCGGAGATCGACCGCATCGACGCCGAGCTCGAGGCGGGCGGCGGGTTCGCCGACAGGCCCCAGAAGGCCGCGACCCTGGGCGCCAAGCGCGCCGAGTGCGTGCGCGCCATGGCGGAGGCCGAGGAGCAGTGGCTCGAGGCCAGCGCCTCGCTGGAAGAAGCCGCCGCCGCGTGACCACGCGGCCGCTTATCCTCAAACACCTGTCGCAGCCGCGGCCGTGGACCGCCGCGGCCGTGATGCTGGCGGCCGCGCTCGCCTGCGCGGCGCTCACCGTCGCGGACGGCCGCTTCGGCGAGCGCAGCTGGGCGCTGGTGGCGGGGGTGGTGTTCGGGATCGCGCTGCAGCGGGGCGAGCTGTCGCTGGTGCGCGCGTGGCGCGACCTGATGATGCTGGGCGACGGGCGGCAGCTGACCGGCTTTCTCGCCGCGCTTGCGGTCGCCGCCACGCTGACGCTGGGCGGGTTCGCGACGTTCGGCCTGTCGCCGCCCGCGAACGCCCGCATCGGGCCGGTGGACTGGCTGCTGCCGGTGGCCGCCTTCGTGTTCGGCGTGGGCTCCGTCGTGGCCCGCGGCGGCGTGATGGTGCATCTGCGCCGCCTGAGCGAAGGCTCGCTGGTGGCCGCGCCGGCGCTCGCCGCCACCTTCCTCGGCTTCGTGCTCGGGCTGATGAGCTGGCCGTGGAGCTGGGACGTCGCGATCGGACACGCGCCGCGGCCGTGGCTTCCGGGCGAACTCGGGATCGGGCTCTGGACCACGCTGGCGCTGGAGCTTGCGGTCGTGGCGCTCTGCATCGGCCTGCTGTGGCGCTACCGGCCGGACATCGGCCCGGACCGGCGCTCGCTCGCGGTGCGCATTCTGGTGGAGCCGTGGCCGGCGGTCTGGGCCGGGGCGCTGCTCGGCGCGCTGGTGGCCGCGAGCTACGCCGCCGCCGAGCCGCTCGGCCTGATCGCCGAATGCGCGACGGTGGCCCGCGCGCTCGCCACCCTGCTCGGCCTGACGCCAGTCCACCTGCCGGGGCTGGACGCGGGCGTCGGCGGCCTCGTGATCCCACTGATCCAGCGGATCGAGGCCAGCGAGCACGTGGTCATCATCTTCGGCTTCCTGTTCGGCGCCTTCGCCTGCGCGGTCGCGTCCGGCCGTTTCTCGCTCACCGGCTTCAGCGGACGCGAGGCGGTGGAGATGGTCGTCGGCGGGGTCATGCTCGGCTGGGGCGCCATGACGGCGCTCGGCGCGGTCACGGGCGAGGCCATCGCCGGCGTCGCGGTGGGCGCGCTTTCGGGCTGGGTGTTCCTCGCCTTCGCCTCGCTCGGCGTCGTCGCCGCGCTGAAGCTCGACCCGCGTCAGGCGGTCACCGCCCCGCCGCCGGTTCCGTCCGACGAGCTGCCGGAAGACCGCAAAGACCCGCTCGGCGGCTGATGCCGACGAAGAGGTTTTCGGGACGCCTGTCCGGCGCGGGCCAGCGTGCGATGCGTAAGGCCCTCAGGCTTTCGCATCGCCGAAAGTCGTGGATGCCCGCCCTGCGGCGGGCATGACGGCGCTGGGTTTGTCTGGCGTCACACGGGTTGGAACACGCGCTTCAGCGCGTGACCAACCGCGTCACGCTCAATCCTCCACGCCGTAGAGCTTGCGCACGTCGTTGGTGAAGGCCGCGCGGGAGGCGTCGCGGCTGTAGAACATGTGGCCGCCGGGATAGACCGCGAGCCTCACCCGCTCCGCGTCGCCGAAGGCCGGGATCTGGTCCAGCACCAGCTTCGATTCCATGTAGGGCGTCACCAGATCGGTGGCGCCGTGGGCCACCAGCACCTTCAGGTGGCGATCGGCCGCCAGCGCCTCCCGCAGCGCGCCGGCGGATTCGGGAAGCGACTGGCCCCGGCCCCAGCTCCACGCGCGGTTGACCTCGGACGAGATCAGCTCGTAGCGCCGGTTGTCGACCTTGAAGCCCAGCTCCCGGCCATAGAAGTCCACCGCGGCCCGCGTCAGCGGCGCCATGGAGCCATCCAGCACAGGATCGTCCCACGAGGCGCGGGCGGCGGACGGGTACGGATCGTAGGCTGTGACGTTGGCGTCGTAGAGCGAGCCGACCTTGCCCTCCGCCCGGCCGATCTCGCGTACGAAGGTGCGGATGTCGACGCGGCCGTTCAGGCGCCGCACCAGCTCGGCGTCGAGGCCCGTCAGCTCGGCGACCCGGGCGGAGAGCCGGCCGACCGCCGCGCCGTCCCGGGGGCCCTTCATCAGGTCCGCAAGGAACTCGCCGGTCGCGTAGGTCTCCACGTCGGCGAGATCGCCCCGCGCCACCGGCCCCTTGCGCTCACGCACCGTGGCGGCGAGCGACGGCAGCGCCGTGACCCAGGGCAGCGGCGAGGTGTTCTCGCCGTCGCGAATGGCGAAATCCAGCACCGGCGAGATGGCGATCAGACCGGCGACGCCGACGCCATCCTTCTCCTGCAGCTTGCGGGCGATGCGGGGAATGCGGAAGCCGCCATAGCTTTCGCCGGCCAGATAGACCGGCGACACCAGCCGGTCCCGGGCGGCGAGATGCTTCGCCACCACCCGCGACAGCGCCTCCACATCGCCCTCCACCGACCAGAACGCCTTGCCGTCGCCCGTGGCGCGGCTGTAGCCGGTCCCGACCGGATCGACGAAGACCAGATCGGTGAAGGCGAGCCAGGTGTCGGGATTGTCGATCAGCTTCGGCAGGTCGGAGGGCGCGTTCTCGGCGCCGCCGAAGGGCAGCCGCTTCGGCCCCACGCCGCCGAAATGGAGATAGGCGGAGGCCGCCCCCGGCCCGCCGTTGAACAGGTAGGTGATCGGCCGCGCCTTGGGATCGGTCCGCTCCAGCGTGTAGGCGGTGACCACCACCTCCGCCTGCTTCTCGCCCTTGGGGTTCGACAGCGGCACCGCCTCCACCCGCACCGCATAGGCCAGCGTGTCGTCGTGGGTGCCAACGGTGGCGCGCTTGGTCGCTTCGGCCGGCAGCGCGGCGGCCGAGGGCTTCGGGGGAGCCTCTGCGGCGGCGGGGCTTGCGACGAGGGCTGCGGCGACGGCGAGAACGAGGACGGTTTTCATGGCCGCCAAGATGGGGCGCCGCGGGCGCGGCGGAAAGCCGTCCGCCCCGCCCGCGCGCCGTTGTGAAGCGCAGGGCGGGCCGCGTAAGCTCGCGCCCATGACCAAGGACGCCCCCGACGACCTCATCCGCCGCGTGCTCACCGAAGCGCGCACCATCGCCGTGGTGGGCGCGAGCCCCAATCCGGCGCGGCCGAGCTTCTACGTGGCCCGCTTCCTCGCGGAGCGCGGCTATGACGTGATTCCCATCAATCCGGGACAGGCAGGCGGCGAGATCGACGGCCGCACGGTCTACGCCCGGCTGGCGGACGTCCCCCGCCCGATCGACCTGGTGGATGTGTTCCGCGCCTCCGAGCACCTCGCCTCGGTGGTGGACGAGGTTCTGGCGCTCGATCCCCGGCCCCGAGCGCTCTGGACCCAGCTCGACGTGCGCGACGACGCCGCCACCGCGCGCGCCGAAGCCGCCGGCCTCGACGTGGTCGTGGACCGCTGCCCGAAGATGCAGATCCCGAGGCTGCGCATCCCGCCGCGCGGGTGACGCGTGCGTTGCGTTGGGGGCGTTGAAGTTACGGCTGAGCGGCCTCGGCGCGTAGTCTTTCGCGTCGCGTGAAGTCGTGGATGCCCGAGACGAGCTCGGGCATGACGGGTTTGAACGGTGGCGGACTAGGACGTCGGCCCGTTCCAACGCCTATTTTAAACACCACGTCTCCGTCATGCCCGAGCTCGTCTCGGGCATCCACGACTTTACCCGCGCCCGCCGCCACAAAGACTTCAGCTCTCCCATCACAGGCGCCCGGCGAAGCCCCCCCTCCGCCCGACCGATTGACCGGCGATTTATTTCTCTATCAACTCACTCAACAATGATGGAGGACGCCCGCCGATGACCGATTCCGCGCCGACGCCCGGTTTCGCCACCCTGTCCGTGCATGCGGGCGCCCAGCCGGATCCCACGACCGGCGCCCGCGCCACGCCGATCTACCAGACCACGTCCTACGTGTTCGAGGACGTGGACCACGCCGGCGCGCTGTTCGGCCTGCAGGCCTTCGGCAATGTCTACAGCCGCATCACCAACCCCACCAACGCGGTGCTGGAGGAGCGGGTGGCCGCGCTTGAGGGCGGCGCGGCGGCGCTGGCGGTCGCCTCGGGCCATGCGGCGCAGCTGCTGGTGTTCCACGCCCTGCTGCAGCCCGGCGACGAGTTCATCGCCTCCACAAAGCTCTATGGCGGGTCGATCAACCAGTTCAGCCACGCCTTCAAGAGCTTCGGCTGGAACGTGGTCTGGGCCGACGGCGACGACCCGGAGGCGTTCCGCCGCGCGGTGACGCCGAAGACCAAGGCGATCTTCGTGGAGTCGATCGCCAATCCCGGCGGCGGGATCACCGACCTTGCGGCGGTTTCGGAAGTGGCCAAGGCGGCCGGCGTTCCGCTGATCGTCGACAACACGCTGGCGACGCCGTACCTGATCCGCCCGATCGAGCACGGCGCGGACATCGTGGTGCATTCGGCCACCAAGTTCCTCGGCGGCCATGGCAATTCGCTCGGCGGGATCATCGTCGACGCCGGGACCTTCAACTGGAAGGCGAGCGGCCGCTACCCGTTCCTGACTGAGCCGCGGCCGGAATACGCCGGGCTGGTGCTGGGCGACGCCTTCGGCAACTTCGCCTTCGCCATCGCGGTGCGCACGTTGTCGCTGCGCGATCTCGGGCCGGCGCTGTCGCCGTTCAACGCCTTCCTGCTGCTGACGGGGATCGAGACCCTGCCGCTGCGGCTGCGCGCCCACAGCGACAACGCGCTGGCGGTGGCGCGCCATCTGGAGGCGCACGACAACGTGGCGTGGGTGAGCTACGCGGGGCTGAAGTCGAGCCCGTACCACGCGCTGGCGCAGAAATATTCGCCGCTCGGCGCGGGCGCCGTGCTCACGTTCGGCCTCAAGGGCGGCTATGACGCAGGCGTGGCGACGGTGAAGAACGTCAAGCTGTTCTCCCACCTCGCCAATGTGGGCGACACCCGCTCGCTGATCATCCACCCCGCCTCCACCACCCATCGCCAGCTCGACGACGCCAAGAAGGCGGCGGCCGGCGCAGGGCCGGAGGTGGTGCGGCTGTCGGTCGGCATCGAGGACGTGGCCGACCTGATCGCCGACCTCGATCAGGCGCTTAGGTGACATTCGGAACCACGGCTCCAGCAAATCATCGTCATGCCCGAGCTTGTCTCGGGCATCCACGACTTGGCCGCTCGTGACAACGTAACCGTTTTAGTCGTGGATGCCCGCGCGAAGGCGCGGGCATGACGATGGTGTTCGCTTGCGCTTGCCCACCGGCGAAGTGATCGAAAGCCGGTCGGTCAGGTGCGCCAGGGGTGGCTCGGCAGGTCGGTGGAGCCGATCGCCTGGGCGCCGGCGGTGGCGACGGCGTGGTCGTTCTCGACCGACGAGCCGCTGACGCCGATCGCGCCGACCATCACGCCGTCCTCGTCCACGATCGGCAGGCCGCCGGGGAAGGTGATGAGTCCGCCGTTGGAGTGCTCGATGCCGTAGAGCGAGCCGCCCGGCTGGGACAGCTTGCCGATCTCGCCGGTCGGCATGCCGAAGAACACCGCCGTCTTGGCCTTCTTGATCGCGATGTCGATGGAGCCGACCCAGGCGTCGTCCATGCGGTGGAACGCCTTCAGGTCCGCGCCGGAATCCACGATGGCGATGCACATGAAGGTGTCGGTCTCCCGCGCCTTCGCGATCGCGGCCGCGATGGCCGCCTGAGCGTTTTCGATCGTGACGTGCATGCCAATCTCCGTCGTCCGTGAACGTCTTCCCGCGACGGCGGGAAGCGGACGGGGAAATAGCGCGTAGGGTCGGTGGATCACCGCGACCTTGGTCTAGCGTTCACGAAAAAGAGAGGCGCGGAGCCGGATGGCTCCACGCCTCAGGAGGATCGCGCCGTCGGGGAGAGAGTTTACGCGCGCACGCGGGTCTTCTCGGGGTCGTAATGGGGGAAGCCCACCACGGTCGCGGGAATGCGCTTCTGCTGGCCGTCGAGCTTGCCGATCTCGACCGCGCCGCCGATCTCGGCGCAGGTCACGTCGAGCCGCGCCAGCGCGATGGTCTTGCCGAGGACGGGCGAGCGCGTGGCGCTGGTGATCACGCCCACCTGGGCGCGGCCCACATGCACGCTGTCGCCGTGGCCCACATGCTCGGCGCCGGTGACGTCGAGGCCGACGAGCTTCTTCGACGGCGCCTCGCGGCGGCGCTTCAGCGCCTCGGCGCCCACATAAGGATCGGTCTTGTTCGCCGGAACCGCGAAGCCGATGCCGGCCTCGAACGGATCGGTCTGGTCGCAGAACTCGTAGCCCGCGAAGGCGAGGCCCGCCTCGATGCGCACCATGTCGAGCGCCTTGAGGCCGAGCGGCTTCAGGCCGTGCGGCTCGCCGGCCGCCGTGATGGCGTCCCACACCGCCGGGGCCTGGTCCGGATGGCACCACACCTCATAGCCGAGCTCGCCGGTGTAGCCGGTGCGCGAGACCACCACGGGAACGCCCGCGATCCGGCCGATGGTGAAGCGGAACCACTTCAGCTCCGCCATGGAGGGCTGGTGCGGCGGCGTGACCACGATCTCCTTCAGGATGTCGCGGGAGCGCGGGCCCTGCACGGCCACGTTGTGGAGCTGGTCTGTGGAGGTCTTCACCCAGGCCTTCAGCCCGTGCTCGGCGGCGAGCTGGCGCAGATGGACGCCGCAATAGTCGTCGCCGCAGATCCAGCGGAAATTGTGCTCGCCCAGGCGGAACACCGTGCCGTCGTCGATCATGCCGCCGTGGGCGTAGCACATGGCGGTGTAGACCACCTGCCCGACCGCGAGCTTCTTCATGTCGCGGGTGACGGCGAGCTGCATCAGCGCCTCGGCGTCGGGGCCGAGCACCTCGAACTTGCGCAGCGGCGACAGGTCCATGATCGCGGCGCGCTCGCGGCAGGCCCAGTATTCGGCGATCGGGCCTTCGTCGGAGTAGCAGTCCGCGAGCCAGAAGCCGCGATACTCGACGAATTTGCGCGTCAGCGCGGAGGTGCGCGGGTGGAACCCACTTTCGCGGGTCAGCCTCGGCTCGGCGTCGGGGGTCATGCGGTGGGCGATGCCTTTGGAGAAGTTTTCGGAGGCGTCATAGACGCGCACATGGATGTCGGAGGGCGCCCACGCGTTGGCGACGTCGATGTCGTCCGCGCAGGAGGATGAGGCGCAGACGAGATCCGTCAGCGCGCGCAGCAGCACATAGTCGCCGGGGCGCGACCACGGCTCGTCCATGCCGATGGAGTCGTCCGGCCCGACGAAGGTGTTGTAGAAGAAGTTGATCGCCGGCCAGCCGGCGCGCGGCTCCACATTGTAGGGCGCGAGCACGCGGTTGAAGTTGTCTGTGCAGTTGTCGTGCCCCGGATAGCCCATGTCCTCGTAATACTTGGCGGAGCAGGCCAGCAGGAACGCGTCGTGGCGGCCGACGGTGTCGCGCACGATCTCGACCAGCGGCGTCATGCGCGCGTCGAAGTATTTGGAGTGCAGGCCGGGGCCGGGATTGGCGGTGGCCATCAGCGTGCGGGTCACGGTCGGGTCGAGCCCGAACTCCTTGCCCCGCTCCAGCGCCGCGGCGTCGAAGGCGAGGAAGTCGGAGCACTGCTTGCCGTCGACGTCGATGATCTGGATGTAGTCGCCGGCCTTGACGCGGTAGGCCTCGGCGGTGGCGGCCCGCACCCGCAGGTCGAGCTTGGGCTCCGCCAGCGGCTGGGGCGCGAGGCCGGCCGCGGGCGTCACGGTCTCGATCTCGACCTTCAGCTCGGTCGGCGGCGTCTGCTGGTCCGGGTCCATGGGGGAGCCGGCGGGCGCGAGCGCCACGAAGGCCGCGCCCTGCGCCACGAAGGAGAGTTCGACGCCCGGCGCGGAATCCTCGGCGAACAGGCGGAAGCCGGCGAGCTTCGAGACATCCGCCCCGCGGGCGGCGAGCGCGGCGCGGGCGGCGGCGGCCTCTGGGCCGTCCTCGGATGCGGGGACGAGCCCCGCGTCGATCGCGCCCTCGCCCGCCACGAACAGCAGGCCCGGCTGGCGGCCCTCGGGATCGAGGATGCGGCACCGGTCGCCGGCGGCGAGTTCGAACGCCACCGCCTCGCCGCCGCGGGCGACGAAGGTGGTCAGGCGAAACGGAGACGAGACGGCGTCCATGACGTGCTCTCCCAAGGATCAGGGCTGGGGAGGCTCCGGCCGCGCGGACGCGGGCGGCGCGATCGATCTTCGATCGCGTCCCCTTCAACGACAGGTCCCGACGGTCCGGCCGACGCGCGCGTCAGCCGAGACCGTCGGACGGCGGCCTTACTCGGCCGCCTGCTGGCCGGGCTGGTTGAGGAAGGCCTCCAGCGAGTCGTCCATCGCCTTCATCCAAGTGGTGTGGTGCGAGGGCGCCATGGTGCCGGTGATGACCGAGCGGTAGGCGCGGTCACGGTAGGTGAGGATGCCCTCAGCCTTGTGGTGCTCCCACTCCTTGAACAGCCGCGCCACCGTGTCGACGTCGAGATGGGGATAGTCGGTCGCGGCGAGAAGGTCGCGGACGTAATCCGTCTGGAAGTCGATCATCTGCTCGGCGTTCTCGAGCTGGCCGTTGCGGGCCACCCACGCCTCGCTGTCGGCGTGCATCGTGTCGTAGTCCGGCAGCGTGATGCGGCCGAGGACCACGTCGCGGGCGTACCACGCCTGGGCGTCGAACATGTTGAAGGTGTAGAACTGATCCTGGGCGCCGACATACATCAGCTTCGGGTTCTGCTCCCAGAAGATGCCCTTGTAGAGGTTGCCGGGATACAGGCTCGTGCGGGTGACGAGCTTCAGGTGGTCGGGCAGGAACGGATAGTGGTTCTGGTAGCCCGTGCAGAACACGATGGCGTCCACGTCGTCGGCGGTGCTGCCGTCCTTGAAGTAGCAGGTGCGGCCGACGACCTTGGTCAGCAGCGGCTTCTCCTCGAAGCCTTCCGGCCACTCGAAGCCCATGGGCTTGGTGCGGTAGCTGAAGGTGATGCGCGCCGCTCCGTACTTGTGGCACTGGGTGGCGATGTCTTCCGCCGAGTAGCTGGAGCCGATCATCAGCACATGCTTGCCGGCGAACTCGTCCGCGCAGCGGAAGTCGTGGGCGTGCAGCACGCGGCCGAGGAACTTCTCGACGCCCTCGAAATAGGGCACGTTCGGCGTGGAGAAGTGCCCGTTGCACACGAAGACGTAGTCGAACTCTTCGGTGAAGCGCTGCTGGGCGACCAGATCGGTGACGGTGACCGAGAATTTGTCGGTGGCGGCGTCGAAGTCCACATCGCGGACGGCGTGATTGAACTTGCAGTACTGGCGCACGCCCGAACGCTCGACGCGGCCGGCGATGTAGTCATGCAGCACGGCGCGGGGCGGATAGGACGGGATCGGACGGCCGAAATGCTCCTCGAAGGAGTAGTCGGCGAATTCGAGGCACTCCTTGGGGCCGTTCGACCACAGATAGCGGTACATGGAGCCGTGGACCGGCTCGCCGAACTCGTCGAGGCCGGTGCGCCAGGTGTAGTTCCAGAGGCCGCCCCAGTTGGACTGCTTCTCGTAGCACACCATCTCGGGCACATCGGCCCCGGCCTTGCGGGCGGATTCGAAGGCGCGCAGAACGGCCAGACCGCTCGGTCCGGCGCCGATCACAGCGATACGTTTCGTCACGACAGTTCCCCTCGACACATCGGAATGTGGCGTTAGGCTTCCGTGTCAGTCGGCGTCTTGGCGCGCCGACCCCGAAAGCTTTATGGGGCGATGCTCCGATATGATTTCGTGTGTGTCAACATACTTTCTTGCTGTGAAATTTCACGGTCGTTGACGCTCGCCAAACGATCACCGTCCGCCCAGATCCGGCCTTGCGCCGACCTTAAGGACGGAACGCGGCCAGCCGCTCCAGCGCGGCGAGCAGGGTCGCGTCGTGCTTGGCGAAGCAGAACCGCGCCACCGATCGCACTGGGTTCTCTTCGTAAAACGCCGACACCGGCACGCTGACCACGCCGGCCTCATAGGCGAGACGGTCGCAGAAGCGGACGTCGTCGTCGACGCCGAGCGGCGCCAGGTCGACGTTCAGAAAATAGGCGCCGCTCGTCACGAGCGGGCTGAAGCCCGCCGCCCTTAGACCATCGGAGAACAGGTCGCGCTTGCGCTGGAGATCGGCGCGCATGGGCGCGAACCACGCGTCCTCGCTCTCAAGCCCATAGGCCACCGCGGCCTGCAGGCTGGGCGGGGTGGTGAAGGTGAGGAACTGGTGCGAGCGGGCGAGCACGCGCATCAGCCGCGGCGCGGCGCAGACCAGCCCGATCTTCCAGCCGGTCAGGGCGAACATCTTGCCGGCCGAGCCGATCTTCACCGTGCGGTCGCGCAGCGCCGGGATGGCCAGCGCCGTCACGTGCTCGCGCCCGTCGAAGGTGACGTGCTCCCAGACCTCGTCGGAGACCAGCACCGCGTCGGTCCCGGCCATCGCCTCCGCCAGCGCCTCCAGGCCGGCGCGGCCATAGGCCGAGCCGGTGGGGTTCAGCGGGTTGTTCAGCACCACCACCTTGGTGCGCGGCGTGATCGCGGCCTTCAGCGCGTCGGGGTCCAGCCGCCAGTCCGGCGGCGTCAGCCGCACGAAGCGCGCTTCCCCGCCCGCGCGCCGCACCAGCGGCAGATAGGCGTCGTACATGGGCTGGATCAGCACCGCCTCGTCGCCGGGGCCGAGCAGCGCGAACAGCGCCGCCGCGATCGCCTCCGTCGCGCCGGAGGTGACCATCACCTCCTCGGCGGGGTCGAGCGTCACGCCCTGCCAGCGCGCGTAATGGGACGCGATGGCGGCGCGCAGCTCCGGGATCCCCATCATGGGCGGGTACTGGCTGAGACCGTGCACCACGGCGTCCGCCGCCGCGCGGCGAATGCTCTCCGGGCCGGGCTCGTCCGGGAACCCCTGCCCTAGATTGATGGCCCCGGTTTCGCGCGCGATTCGCGACATGCGCTCGAACACCGTCACCGGCAGCGCCGCGAACACCGGATTGAAGGGAGAGGAAGAGGTCATCGCCGGCGGCTCGCTTGAAGGTTTCGGCTTTCGCCCGGTCGCGGGCGCGCGACCATCCATCAGGCGCGGCGGCGAATAAAGCAGGACGATCTAACGAGAATAGCTATAATATACATTTCCGATACAGATTATTGTTGACGCTGCGCCCCTCGCCGTAGGATTGTGCCGCTCTGACGGCTCCCCGCCCGTCTTCCTTCGCCCAAAGTGATTTTGCGAGCCGTTTCGTGGCCGGATAGGCTTCGTCCGGAGGCTGAAATGACCGCTGCACAGCACGCCCTGCGCGCCGTTTCTCCAACGCCCCGCGCGCCTCGCATCCGTCTGGACGAGGTCCGCTTCGCCTACACGCCCGACGCGCCCCTGCTCGACGGCGTCACGCTTGGCGTGGCGTCGGGCGAGGTGGTGGCGGTGATCGGCCGGTCCGGGGTCGGAAAATCCACGCTGCTGCGGCTGATCGAAGGGCGGCACCGTCCGTCCTCCGGCGCGATCGAGGTGAGCGGCGGCGCGGAGCGGCCCGGCATCGGCGTGGTGGCGCGCCATGGCGGGCTCGACGCCGACCTGACGCTCGAGGACAACATCGCCTCGCGGCTCAAGACCGCCGGCGCCACCCGCGACGAGATCGCGTGGGAGGTGGAGCGCGCCCTGGCGCTGGCCGATCTCGCCGCAGCCAGGGACCGGCGCCCGGCGCAGCTGTCGGACGGCGAACGGCGGCGCGCGGTGTTCGCGCGAGCGCTCTGCGGCGAGCCGGACATCCTGCTGCTGGACGAGCCGACGGCTGGCCTCGACCCCGAAAACGCGCAGACGCTGCTCGCCGCCGTGGTGCGCGCCTGCGCCGCGCGCGGCGCGATCGCCGTGCTCGCGAGCCATGACATGACCGCCGTCACCGCGATCGCCCATCGTGTCGCCCTGCTCGACGGCGGCCGCATCGTGGAGGAAGGCCCAACGGCGCAGGTGGTGGCGCGGCCCGAGCAGGCCGTCACCCGCCGCTTCGCCGCGGCCGTGTCCGGCGCCTCGCTGCCGTCGTTCCTGCGCAGCAAGCTCAGCGACACGCCCTCGCCTCGGGGCAAGGCGTTGCTGCGCCTCGCCTTCGAGGGACCGGCCGCCACCAAGCCCGTGCTGACCCAAGTCGCGCGCGATCTCGGCTTCGATCTCGGCATCGTGTCCGGATCGCTCGGCGCGCTCGGCGACCAGCCGTTCGGCGTGCTGATCGTCGCGGCGCCCTCGGACGAGCCCTATTTCACCGCCGCGGTGGAGCGGCTGGAGGATTCCGGTCTGGTGGTGGAGCGGCTCGGCTTCGTGCCGTAACGCCGCGGGATCGGCGTCAGCCGTTGGCGGAGCTCTGCCGTCCGCCGAAGAAGCGCCACGTGCCGCGCCCGGCGCTTTTGGCCGCGTAGAGCGCCCGGTCCGCCCGCGCCACCAGATCCTCGCCGACCTGCGAGCCGGTGGTCGCCACCGCGACGCCGATGGAGACGCTGGGGCGGACCTCGAAGCCGGCGCCCGAAACCGGCGCGCTCAGCTCGTCGCACAGGCGCTGGGCCAGCCCGTCGAACTCCGAGGCGGAGTGCCCGCTGGCGATGATGGCGAACTCGTCGCCGCCGAGCCGCGCCGCCAGATCGTCGTCGCGCACCACCCGGCGCAGCCGCTCGCCGGTCGCCTCCAGCAGCAGGTCGCCGGCGGCGTGGCCGTAGGTGTCGTTCACGCTCTTGAAGTGGTCGAGATCGACCAGCAGCACCGCCACGCGGCCGCCGTGGCGGTCGAGCCGCAGCCCGGCCCGCACCAGCCCCCGCTCGAACACGCCGCGGTTGAGCAGGCCCGTGAGCGGATCGTGGGTGGCGAGGTGCTCCAGCGCCTCCTCGAGCGTCTTGCGCCCGGAGATGTCGGTCAGCGTGCCGACCGCGCGCACCGCCTCGCCGTCGGCGTCACGCTCCACCACCTTGCCGCGGTCGAGCACCCAGATCCAGCTCCCGTCGCCGGTCCGCGCCCGCATCTCGGCGTGGTAGGTCGGCGTCGCTCCCGACACGTGCTCGGCGAACGCCTTCTCGGTCCGCTCGCGATCTTCCGGGTGGATCAGATGCGACCATGCGAGGAAGGATTCGTGCGTGTCCCGGCTGTAGCCCAGGATCTCCCGGTAGCGGCCGCTGTAGAACGCGGTCTGGCTGGGGAAATGCCAGTCCCAGAGCCCGTCATTGGCCCCTTCCAGCGCGAATTCGAGCCGGCGCGCGGTCGCGTCCAGCGCCCGGCGCGTGTGCTCGCCCTGCGACGTGACCGCCGCCACCACCAGCGCGGGAAGCGTGGTCAGCACCAGCTGGGTCTGGAGCGCCAGGATCGACAGCTCGTTCTGCACGCTCAGCGGCCAGAAGCCGACCGTCGCCGCGAGCACCACCAGACTGGCGTAGATCGCGACCGTCACCGCCGTCACGAACATGCCGAAGCGCAGGGCGACGTAAAGCATCGCCACGCTGGCGAGCTGGATCAGCCCGCCCTTGTTCAACAGCGGCGGCAGCAGGCTGACGCAGAGCAGCGCGAGGCTCGCCAGAGCGAGCTCGTTCTTGCGGCGCTCCCGCTCCCGCTGGTCGACGCGCATGGCGAGCCGCGCCCTGTGAGCCTCGGTCGGCCAGTAGAAGAACACCGGCAGCAGGATCATGTTGCTGACCGCCTCGGCCAGCCACCACGACAGGATGAGCGGGACGGGATCGGTCAGGCCGTGAAGCGACAGGGCGACGCCGCCGATCACTGCGCCCATCACGGGCGTCGCGACCGACACGAACAGCAGCGTCAGCACGCTGCGCAGGCGCGATTCCGTGGCGTGGGAGAGGCCTGCGAGACGGAACAGCGCGAAGGCGACCAGAAGGCTCGTGGCGCTCGCGGCGGCCAGCGCCACAGCGACCAGCGGCGGCGTGCCGATGAACGTGTTGACCAGCAGATTGGCCGCGCCGACGGCGGCGGCGTCCCACCGCACGTCGGTCCTGCGCCACAGCAGCGGCAGGCCGATGGAGATGGCCGACGCCGGCCACACCACGGCCACGTCCGCGGACTGCCGCGCGAAGATCAGCGTTACGAAAGCGACGACGCCATAAACCCCGGCGAGAATCGCGATCTGGGCGGGTCGTCTCAGAAATGCCTCCCCCGGCGACTGGACAAAAACCGTCAGAACATGATGCGACGCTGCCCTGTCAGCGCCCTAAATTTCCTTATCAGCTCCCGATCGACGCACGAACAGCGTTATCAAACAGAAAAGACGGAGCTTTACACGCGCTTGACGTCGAACGGACCGAACGCCTGCTGCACCGGCATGACCTGGATGCGGTTGATGTTCACGTGGCGCGGCAGCGTGGTGGCCCAGAACACCGTTTCGGCCACGTCGTCGGCCGTCATGCCGGTCACGCCCTCATAGACGCCGGACGCCTTGCCCTCGTCGCCCTTGAAGCGGACCAGCGAGAACTCGGTCTCCACCATGCCGGGCTCGATGTTGGTGACGCGCACATTGGTCCCCTGCACGTCGGAGCGCAGGGCGAGCGCGAACTGCTTCACGAACGCCTTGGTGCCGCCGTAGACGTTGCCGCCCGGATAGGGGTAGTCGCCGGCGACCGAACCCATGGTGATCACATGGCCGCCGCCGCGGGCGATCAGGCCCGGCAGCGTGGCGCGCACCGTGTTGGCGAGGCCCATGACGTTGGTGTCGATCATGGTGCGCCAGTCCTCGATGTCGACCTCCTGCGCTGGTCCGAGGCCGAGCGCGAGACCGGCGTTGGCGATCACCACGTTGATGGCGCGGAACGGCTCGGGCAGCCCGTCGAGCAGCGCCTCGATCGACGACAGCTCCCGCACGTCGAGCGGCGCGATGTGCAGCGCCTCGCCAAGCTCCGCCTTCAGCGCCTCGAGCCGCTCGACCCGCCGGCCGGTGGCGACGACCTTCGCGCCCTCCGCCACATAGCGGCGGGCGAGCGCATCGCCGAAGCCGGAGGTGGCGCCGGTGATCAGCACGGTGAAGGTCTTGGGATCGAGAACCGGGTAAGCCATGGCGGCGCATCTCCAAAGGTCGTCGCCCGGAGATACAGCGACCGCCGCTCCGGGCCAAGGGCGCAAACCCCTCGGCGCGAGAGCGGCGGCCGCGTCTGTGTTGGCGGTCGGTGACGCGCGCTCAGTTCGCCGCGGCGCGGGCGGCCTCCGGCGTCACGCGCCAGACCGTGTCGCCGGCGTCGTCCGCCACCAGCAGCGCGCCGGCCTTGTCCGCGATCACGCCGACGGGGCGGCCCCAGGCGACGCCGTCGCCGACGAAGCCGGTCAGCACGTCTTCCGGCGGACCGGACGGCTTGCCGCCCGAGAACGGCACGAACACCACCTTGTAGCCGGACAGCGGCTTGCGGTTCCACGAGCCGTGCTGGCCGACGAAGGCGCCGTTGCGGTACTTCGACGGCAGCAGGTCGCCCTCGTAGAAGGCGAGGCCGAGCGACGCGGTGTGCGCGCCGAGCGCGTAGTCCGGCCGGATCGCCTTTTTCACCAGATCGGGCTGCTGGGGCTGCACGCGCACGTCCACATGCTGGCCGAACCAGGAGTAGGGCCAGCCGTAGAACCCGCCCTCCTGCACCGAGGTCATGTAGTCCGGCACGAGGTCGGAGCCGATCTCGTCGCGCTCGTTGACCGTGGTCCAGAGCCGGCCGTCCTCGGGGTTCCAGGCGAGGCCGTTCGGGTTGCGCAGGCCGCTCGCGAACAGGCGCGAGGTCTTGGCGGCAGGATCGACTTCGAGGATCGCGGCGCGGTTGGTCTCATGCTCCATGCCGTTCTCGGCGACGTTGGAGTTGGAGCCAACCGTCACGTAGAGCTTCGCGCCGTCCCTCGAGGCGATGACGTTCTTGGTCCAGTGGTGGTTGATGGGACCGCCCGGCAGGTCGACCACATTCTCCGGCGCGGCGGACGCCTTCTGGTCGCCCTCCGCATACGGCACGACCACGACCGCGTCGGCGTTGGCGATGTAGAGCCGGTCGCCCACCAGCGCCATGCCGAAGGGCGAGGTCAGGCCGGTGAGGAAGTCGGTCTTCAGCTCCGCCTTGCCGTCGCCGTCCGCGTCGCGCAGCAGCGTGATCTTGTTGGGGCTGTCCACCCCGGCGCCGGCGCGGGCCTTGAACAGATTGGCGACCTTGTCCTTGGCCCGCCCGACCAGCCCCTTCTGGCTGGTGGACTCGTCCTTGGGAGGCGCGTTCGACTCCGCGACCAGAACGTCGCCGTTCGGCAGCAGATAGAGCCAGCGCGGATGGGCAAGCCCCTGCGCGAAGGCGGCGACGGCGAAGCCGCTTTCGGCCTTCGGCGTCTTGCCCGCCGGCCAGCCATCGGCGCTCGGCACGCTGACGGTCGGAATCCAGCTGGAGCGGGGTTCGGTCAGCACCGGCTCGGCGCCGTAGGTCTTTTCAACCGGCACGCTCGCCTGTTCGCCGCAGGCCACAAGGCCGAGACAGGCGGACGAGAGCAGCAGCGCCTTGAACGTGGTCGTCATAAAGGGGGGATCCGCTCGGGTTGGACAGCGTCGCGCGGGGGCATCGCGCCGTCACAGGCTTTCGAGGTCCGAACGCGCCCGGCGGGCGGCGGTTCCGACATCGGCCCGACGCCTGAGCGGACGTGAGGGTCACACGCTCGCCTTGAGCGGCGAACAGGGCGCAACCCGCCACTGTGGGACGAGCGCCACATTTCGCCGCCAGATGGCGGCCCAACGGCCGCAAAGGGGTGACGGCGCGGCAGAAATGTGATGTTAGAACATTATGTAACAACATAACGTCATAGGCCCTGTCCCGATGTCTCGCTCCCGCGTCCGTACCGCACTTCTTTCCGCAAGCTCCGTCGCGGCGGTCGCCCTCGTCTGCGCGCAGCCCGCGCACGCCCAGTCGATCGCCCTGCCCGAGATCGAGGTCACCTCGCCAAGCCCGGTGCGCCGCGCAGCGCCGCAGGGCGCGACGGAGGCCGCGACCGCCCCCGGCGTGCTGCCGGTGGTGACCGACGCCTTCGCCTCCGTCACCGTCCTCACCCGCGACCGCATCGAGCGCGAGCAGCCGAAAACGCTCGGCGACGCGCTGGCGGACACGCCGGGCGTCGGCGGCACCGGCTTCGTGCCGGGCGCGGCCAACCGGCCGATCATCCGCGGCCTTGACGGGGCGCGGGTGCGCATTCAGGAGAACGGGCTCGGGGTGCACGACGTGTCGGCGCTCGGCGAGGATCACGCCGTGCCGCTGAACCCGCTGGTCGCCGACCGGGTCGAGGTGATCCGCGGCCCCGCGACGCTGCGCTACGGCTCTCAGGCCATCGGCGGCGTGGTCAGCATGGAGACGAGCCGCGTGCCGCGCGTCGCCCCGTCGCGCGGCTTCTCGGGCGAGGTCCTCGGCGGCTACTCGTCGGTGGACGACGGCGGCAACGCCGCGGCCCGGATCGACGCCGGCCACGGCCCGTTCGCCGTGCATGTGGACGGCTTCCGCACCCGCTCCAGCGACTACCGCACCCCGGACGGCCGCCAGACCAACTCCGCGACCGAGTCCACCGGCGCCGCGATCGGCGGCTCCTACCTCTACGATCAGGGCCACATCGGCCTCGCCTTCAGCCGCTACGAGGGCCTGTACCACGTGCCGGGCGAGGAGGAGACGGAGGCGAACGTGCGGCTCGACCCGCGCCAGAGCAAGCTCCAGCTCGAAGGCGAACACCGCTTCGACGGCGGCCCGTTCGAGGCGCTGCGCTACTGGGCCAACGTCTCGTCCTACAAGCACAACGAGCTCGCCCGCGGCCACGACCACGGCGAGGAGGAGGAAGGCCACCACGATCACGGGAACGAGCACGGCCATGACGAGCACGGCCATGAGGAGGAGGCGGAGGACGGCGTGCACGCCACGTTCCGCAACCGCGAAAGCGAGGCCCGGATCGAGCTGCAGCACCGGCCGGTGGCGACCTCCTTCGGCGCGTTCTCGGGCGCGCTCGGCGTTCAGGCCGGCCAGGGCCGCCTGCGCACCGCGGGCGAGGCCGGCGGCCTGATCGCGCCGACCGACTCGCATTCGATCGCGGCCTATCTGTTCGAAGAGCTGGATTTCGGCTCGGGCCTCCGCCTTCAGGGCGCGGCGCGCATCGAGCGCTCCACCGTGGACGGCAGCGCCACCGCCTTTCCGGGCCTGACGCCGGACGGCTCGCCGCTGGTGGAGCGCGACGCCAAGAAAAACTTCACGCCGGTGAGCGTGAGCCTTGGCGCGCTGCACGACTTCGCCTACGGGATCACCGGAAGCCTGACCGCGCAATATGTGGAGCGCGCGCCCACCGGCCTCGAGCTGTTCTCGCGCGGGCCCCACGACGCGCCGCGCCTGTTCGAGATCGGCGATCCCAATCTCGGCCTCGAGAAGGCGACCTCGTTCGAGATCGGTCTGCGCCGCTCTCAGGGGCCGCTGCGCTTCGACGCCAGCGCCTACCACGCCCGCTACGACGGCTTCATCTACCGCCGTCTGACCGGCGTCGAATGCGGCGAGACCTTCGACACCTGCGGCGTGGAGGACGAGCTCGACCAGGTCGCCTACAGCCAGAAGGACGCGCGCTTCACCGGCGCCGAGATCGCCGTGCAGTACGACGCGGTGACCTTCGGCCAGCACGTGCTCGGCGTCGAAGGCCAGTACGACATCGTGCGCGCCAAGTTCGCCGACGGCGAGAACGTGCCGCGCATCCCGCCCCACCGTCTCGGCGGCGGCGTGTACTGGCGGTCGGAGACCGGCTTCTTCGCGCGGGTGAACCTGCTCCACGCCTTCGCCCAGACCAAGTTCGCCGATCACGAGACCCGCACGCCGGGCTACGACAACCTGAAGGCGGAGATCAGCTACACCAAGCGCTTCCCCGAGGCCCTGCCCGGCCGCGTGAACACGCTGACCGTCGGCCTCCTGGGCGACAACCTGCTGAACGACCGCATCCGCAACGCGGCCTCGTTCAAGAAGGACGAGATCCTGATGCCGGGCGCCGGCGCGCGGGTGTTCGTCAAGGTCGGGTTCTGACCCGACCGCGCCTCACATCGCCGTCGCCGGGGCCGCGAGAGCGAGCTTCAGCGGCGGCGCTGCGAGCGCCGGCGCCCGCAACGGCAGCGTGACCACAACGCGCAGGCCCGGCGCGTTGTCCTCCAGCGCCATCGACCCGCCGTGCAGGCGGGCGACGGCCACGGCGAGCGCAAGTCCGAGGCCCGAGCCCGGCCGTGAGCGGCTGGTGTCGAGCCGCACGAACCGGTCGAGCGCCCGCTCCCGGTCCGCCTCCGGGATGCCCGGCCCCCGGTCCGCCACCACGATGCGCGCGTTGTCGCCGTCGGCCAGCGCCTCCACCCGCACCTCGCCGCCGTCGTCCGCGCCGTAGTTGAGGGCGTTCTCGATCAGGTTCGCCACCGCCTGCCCGATCAGCTCCCGGCTGCCCAGCACGGAAATCGTCTCCGGCGCGGCGACGGTGAGGCGCGCGCCGCGCTCCTCCGCCAGCGGCTCGTAGAGTTCGGCCACGCTGCGGGCGATGTCCGCCAGATCGACCGGCGCGAGCTTGTCGCGCGCCCCCCCGGACTCCGCGCGGGCGATCAGCAGCAGCGCGTTGAAAATGCCGAGCATGGCGTCGGTGTCGGCGATCACCCGCTCCATGGCGGCCGCCCAGTCGTCCTCGGTGCGGGCGTCGCGCAGCGCGGCCTCGGCGCGGTTGCGCAGACGCGTCAGCGGCGTCTTGAGGTCATGGGCGATGTTGTCCGACACCTCCTTCAGCCCGGCCATCAGTTCGTTGATGCGGTCGAGCATGGCGTTAGTGGCGCCGGCGAGCCGGTCGAACTCGTCGTCTGAGCCGGTGACCGCGAGGCGCCCCGATAGGTCGCCCGCCATGATGGTGCGGGCGGTGTCGGTCATGGCGTCGATGCGGCCGAGCACGCGCTTCGCCACGAACACGCCGCCCGCGAGGCCGAACACCACCACCAGCGCCAGCGACCACTGCACCGCGTTGGAGATGACCGCCGACAGCCGCTCCCGCTCCTCGGTGTCCCGCCCGACCAGCAGGCGGTAGCCGCCCGGCAGCACGAACACCCGCACCACGGCGGGATAGGGCGCGGCGCTCTCCTCGCCCACGCGGCGATAGGGCAGCTCGCGCTCGCCGGCCTCCGCGAGCGAGGCGTTCGGCAGGCCGGAGACGTTGCCGGCCAGCACCTCGCCGCTCATGGTGGTGAGAAGGTAGATCGAGCCGCCCGAGCGGTTCGACCGCTCCTCCACGATCGCGACCAGTCGCCGGATGCCGCCCTGCCGGTACTGGTCGGACAGGCCGGTGACCTCGGCGTTCACGGTGGCGTTCAGCTGGGCCGCGAGCAGCGCGTTGGCGTGCCACGACACATAGACCAGCACCACCACCGACAGCGTGGCGAACACGAACAGATAGGCGAGCACCAGCTTGAAGGCGGTGGTGCGGAGAAGCTTCCCCGCCGTGCGGAACAGCTTACCGGCCGCCGTCACGGATCACGTATCCCGCGCCGCGCACGGTGTGCAGCAACGGTTTGTCGAAGCCCTTGTCGATCTTGGAGCGCAGCCGCGAGACATGCACGTCGATCACGTTGGTCTGGGGATCGAAATGATAGTCCCAGACGTTCTCCAGCAACATGGTGCGCGTGACCACCTGACCGGCGTTGCGCATGAGGTATTCGAGCAGGCGGAACTCGCGCGGTTGCAGCACGATCTCCTGCCCGCCGCGCGTCACCGTGTGGGACAGGCGGTCGATCTCCAGATCCGCGACCTTGTAGACCGTGTCGGCGGCGCCCGGTCCGCCGCGCCGCGCCAGCGCCTCGACGCGGGCGAGAAGCTCCGCGAAGGCGTAAGGTTTGGTGAGATAGTCGTCGCCGCCGGCGCGCAGGCCCTGCACCCGGTCGTCCACCTGGCCGAGCGCCGAGAGGATCAGCACCGGCGTCGCGGCGCCCTCGGCCCGGAGACGGCCGATCAGCGTCAGCCCGTCGAGCCGCGGCAGCATGCGATCCACCACCAGCACGTCGTAGGAGGACGAGGTCGCGAACTCGTAGCCCTCCACGCCGTCGACGGCGTGGTCGGCCACATGGCCGGCTTCGGTGAGCGCTTTGACCACATAGGCCGCCGCTTCGCGGTCATCCTCGACGATGAGCAGTTTCATGGACGAGGTCATGACCCGCCTCCCGCGCGGCCGCAAGGGATTCGCCCGGCGTTCGGCTCGGGCGAAGAAGGGAATGGGAAAAAGCGGCCTCCGTCGGCGAGGAACGAACCGCCGGAGGCCGCAAGGCGCGCCGCGGAAACGGCGGGCGCCGCCGGGAAGGGGAAGACCCGGCGCGCCCCGCCGTCCGCGTTTCGATCCCGCAGGGTCAGCGGGGGGTCATGCCCCGCGGGACCGTTCGACCGGAGGCGTCAGCCCCGGCCGATCTCGATGGCGACGAAGCGCGTCGCGTCGCTGCGCTTGATGCGCAGCAGAACCGTCTTCTTGCCGTCCTTCTGGGCGGCGTCGAGCGAGGTGGAGACGTCGCGGGCGGAGGTGACCTCCTTGCCGCCGACCTCCAGGATCACGTCGCCCTGCTGCAGCTTGCCGGCGGCGGAGCCGCTGTCGTCCACGTCCGTCACCACGAGGCCCTTGTCACCGGAGCCCGCGACGCGCGCGGCCGGCTGCACCCGGATGCCGAGCTTGGCGGCGGAGGTCGGCTGCGAGCCGCCCTCCGCGTCCTCGCCGTCGAGGGCCGCGGCCTGCTGGTCCGGCAGCTTGGCGAGGGTGAGGCTTGTGGTCTCCTCCTTGCCGCCGCGCCAGTAGGTGAGCTCCACCTTGGCGCCCGGCTTGAACGACGCGATCTTGCGGGAGAGGTCGCGCGCCTGCGGGATGACGTCGCCGTTGACCTTGAGGATCACGTCGCCGGACTTCAGCCCCGCCTTCTCGCCGGGCTGACCCGGCTGCGCCTCGGCCACCAGCGCGCCTTCGGCCTTCTTCAGGCCGAGGCTTTCCGCGATGTCGTCCGTCACCGGCTGGATCTGGACGCCGATGAAGCCGCGCTCCACCACGCCGCCGTCCTTCAGCTTGGCGACGATGTCGGTCGCGACCTCGGCCGGGATCGAGAAGGCGATGCCCACATTGCCGCCGGAGGGCGAATAGATGGCGGTGTTCACGCCCACCACCTCGCCGCGCAGGTTGAAGGTCGGGCCGCCGGAATTGCCGCGGTTCACCGCCGCGTCGATCTGGAGGAAGTCGTCGTAGGGGCCGGCGCCGATGTCGCGGCCCCGGGCCGAGACGATGCCCGCCGTCACCGTGCCGCCAAGGCCGAACGGGTTGCCGACCGCGATCACCCAGTCGCCCACGCGGGTCTGGCGGGTGTCGCCGAAGGTCACGTGCGGCCAGTCCTTGCGGTCGCCGTCAACCTTCAGCAGCGCGAGGTCGGTGCGCGGGTCGGTGCCCACCACCTTGGCCTTCAGCGTCTCGCCGTTGTCCTGAACGAGCTCGACCTCCTTGGCGGTGGAGACCACGTGGTTGTTGGTGACCACATAGCCGTCGCCGGAGATGAAGAAGCCGGAGCCCTGGCTCATGCCGAACTGGCGCGGGCCGCCGCGGCGCTGGCCGCGCTGCTCGCCGCCCTGCCCGCCCTGGCCGAACTGGCGGAAGAAGCGCTTGAGCGGGTGATCGTCCGGAAGCTGGTCGAGCCCGGGCAGGTCGCCGCCGCCCGGCCCCGGCAGGCCGGGAATGCCGAAGCCCTGCTGCTGCTGGGCGGGCGCTTCGATCTTCACGCGCACGCTGACCACCGCCGGCTTCACCCGGTCGGCGACGTCGGCGAAGCTCGGAAGCTGCGGGCCGGCCTGCGGCGCGATGGCGGAGGACTGGGCGTAGGCCGGCGTGGCGCCGCCCGTGACGGCCTGCAGCCCGAGCGTTCCAATCACGCCGAGCGCGACGGCCGAGCCGAGCATGGCGGCGCGGCGGCGGGCGAGGAAGCTGCGGGGCTGGGAGGTGGAGTTCAGTTCTGACGACATCGGGCGGTCTTCTCCGAAGCGGTGATCCTGTCGCCTCATATGGGCGTTCGCTGGTGAGAGTCACCCAGCGCGGATTACGGCGTTCTGTCCCGGAGATGAAATTCCCGTAAGGCGGCGACGCCCTGAAAATCGCCGCGATTCACTGATCCGCGCGAGATCAGGCGCGCCTGCGTCAGGCCTTCTCGTCGTCCCGCGCCAGCAACGCCTCGAGCCGCGCGCGCTCGGCCTCTGTCAGCGCGACGCCCGCGGCCTCCTCGCGGCGGAAGCGGAACAACCAGACCAGATAGCCGATCAGGCCGACCGCCAGCACCAAGGGCGCGAACAGCCACAGGAACGCGGTCTCCCAGCGGAAGCGCGGACGCAGCAGCACAAATTCGCCGTAGCGGGCGGTGAGGAAGGAGATCACGTCCTTGTCGCTGTCGCCGGCGACAAGGCGCTCGCGCACCACCGCCCGGAGGTCCTTGGCCACCGAGGCGTCCGAATCGTCGATCGACTGATTCTGGCAGACCATGCAGCGCAGTTCGGCGCTGAGCGCCCGCGCCCGCGCCTCCAGCGCGGGATCGGACAGCTCCTCGCCCGGCTGGACGGCGAAGGACGCCGTCGGAGCGGCGAGCGTCAGCGCCGCCGCGAGCGCCGCGCGGCGGAGGC
>NZ_JBHTMX010000010.1:0-38855 GCF_042679725.1 Methylopila musalis | reverse complement strand
CTCGGTCCACGGCGGGGCGCTGCGGCTGGAGCCCGGCTTCGACGGCGAGCACGCCGACCGGCTCGACGGGCTCGGCTACCGGGTGGAGGTCGCCGATCTAAGCGACGGCCCGGCGGCCGGACTGGTGATCCTCCAGGCCTCGGGCCGGGCGGAGGCGGCCGCGGACCCCCGCGTCGGAGCGGCCGCGCGGGGCCGATGATCGGCCGCGGCGGTTTCCTTTCCGGCCCGGCGGGTCTATCTAGCGGCGCCGGACGGAACTCTGCGGCAGGGCCATGGACGTCATTCTCACCAACGCCCGGCTGGCGCTCGACCATGAGGTCGTCGTCGGCACGCTGGTCCATCGCGATGGCGTCATCCGCGACGTCTCCGAGGGCCGCTCCCATGCGGCGGGCGCGATCGATCTCGACGGCGACCTGCTGGCGCCGGGCCTGATCGAGGTCCACACCGACAACATGGAGAAGCACTTTCTCCCGCGCCCCGGCGTGATCTGGCCGAACCCGCTCGCGGCCGCGCTCGCCCACGACGCCCAGATGGCGGCGGCGGGCGTCACCACCGTCTACGACGCGGTCTGCGCCGGCGGCTACGACGGCGGGCAGGACCACCGCCGCGCCATCTTCGACCAGATGATCGACGCGGTGGAGCAGGGCGTGGCGCGCGGCCTGTTCCGCATCGACCACCGGCTGCATCTGCGCTGCGAGCTGACCGACGCCGACCTGATCGAGGTGCTGGAGCCGCGGGTGGGCTCGCCGCTGCTGGCGCTCGCCTCGCTGATGGACCACACGCCCGGCCAGCGTCAGTGGCGCAATCTGGACGACCTGCGCCGCTTCATGACCGGCAACGGCCTGACCCGCGACGGCGCGGACGATCTGCTGCGCCAGCGCATGGAGGTGGGGCGCGCCAATGTGGCGGCGAACCGGCCGGCGGCGGCGGCGCTGCTGAGGTCGCGGGGCGTGGCGCTGGCGAGCCACGACGACACCACTGTCGAGGACGTGGCCGAGGCGAGGGACGACGGCTGCTCCATCTCCGAGTTCCCGACCACCCGCGAGGCCGCGCGCGCGGCGACCGACGCCGGCCTCGCCACCATCGCGGGCGCGCCGAACGTGGTGCGCGGCGGCTCCCATTCCGGCGGCGTGGCGGCGGGGGATCTGGCGGAGGAGGGGCTGCTCGACGCCCTGTCCTCGGACTATGTGCCGTCGAGCCTGTTGCAGGCCGTGGAGCGGCTCGGGCGCGGCGACGACGCCCGGCTCGCCACGGCGATCGGCTACGTCACGTCGGGCCCGGCGGACATGCTGGGCCTGACCGACCGTGGCCGGCTGAAACCCGGCCTCCGGGCCGACCTGATCCGTGTGGCGTTCGCCGGCGGCGCGCCCGTGGTGCGCGAAGCGACCGTCGCCGGACGGAGGGTGATGTGACCGCCCGTTACGCCATCTACTACGCGCCCGCGCCCGAAAGCCCGCTGTGGTCCTTCGGATCGGGCGTGCTGGGCTACGACGCCGCCTCGGGCGTCTCGGCGCCGGTGATCGCGCCGGACGGGATCGCGCCGGCCGAATGGGCCGTCATGACCGCGGCCCCCCGCCGCTACGGCTTCCACGCCACGCTGAAGGCGCCGTTCCATCTGCGCGACGGCGTGACCGAGGACGACCTGGTGGCCGCCGGGCGCGCCTTCGCCGCGACGCGCGCCGCCTTCGCGCTGCCCGAGCTGGAGCTGACGCGGCTCGGCGCCTTCGTGGCGCTGCAGCCGAAGGAGCGTTCGTCCGGGCTCGACGATCTGGCCTCGGCCTGCGTGGAGGCGTTCGAGCCGTTCCGCGCCGCCCCGGACGCCGACGAGCGCGCAAGGCGGCTGGAGACCCCGCTGACCGAGCGACAGCAGTCGTCGCTGGCGCGCTGGGGCTACCCTTACGTATTCGAGGACTTTCACTTCCACATGACGCTCGCCGGGCCGGTGGCGGACGGGGTCGCGCCGCTGGTGACGAAGGGCCTGACGCGGCTCTACGCCGACCATGTGGCCTTCGCCACCATCCGGGTCGAGGCCGTTTCGCTGTTCGTGGAGGACGCGCCGGGGCGCGGCTTCCGCATCGTCGACCGTTTCGTGTTCGCGGGCTGAGCGGCGCCGCCGCCTTTCGGCCGCGTTGGGGCGCGACAAGGCGGCGGGCTTCGTAGAGGATGACCGCATGAGCCGACGCCGAATCGCCCTCGCCGGTGTTGTCGCCGCAGCGCTTGCGCCGGCGCCCGCCCTCGCGCACCCGCACGTCTGGGTCACGGCCCGCAGCGAGATCGTCTACGGGCCGGACGGGCGCATGAGCGCCATCCGCCACGCCTGGACCTTCGACGAGATGTTCGCCTCCTTCGCGACCCAGGGGCTCGACGCCGACGGCGACGGCAAGCTGACCCGCGAGGAGCTGGCGCCGCTGGCGGAGGTCAACGTCACCTCGCTGAAGGAGTTCGGCTTCTTCACCTTCTCCAAGAACGGCGAGACCAAGGTCGTGTTCGGCGATCCGGTGGACTACTGGCTGGAGATGAACGGCAAGGATCTGACCCTGCACTTCACCCTGCCGGTGAAGGCGGCGGCCCCGGAGAAGGGCGTGTCCCTGAAGGTCGAGGTCTACGATCCGACCTATTTCGTGTCGTTCGAGTTCGCCAAGGAGCATCCGGCCAAGCTGGTGGACGCGCCGGCGGGCTGCGGGCTGGACTTCGAGCGGCCGAAGCCCGCGAACGAGGAGACCAGCAAGAAGCTGTCGGAGAGCTTCTTCACCGGCCTGTCGCCGGGCGCCAATTTCGGCGCCCGATTCTCGAACGCCATCTCCGTGTCCTGCCGCTGACCGTGGGCGGGATCGCGCGCAGCCGGCTCGCGCCGGCGCTCGGCCTCGCGCTGCTGCTGGGCGCCTTCGCGGTGGCCTGGGCGCGGGAGGGGCGATGACGCGCCCGTCCCCGCCCGCTCTTTCCTGACGCGGACCGTCTCCAATGCCGATCATGGGTGATCTCGCCCAGCATTTCCTGCTGGCCTTCTCGGCGCTGTTTTCGATCGTCAACCCGATCGGCGGCGCGCTGATCTTCGCGCAGGTCGCCGCCGGCCGCACGCCGGCCCAGCGCCGGGAGCTCGCGGAGCGCATCGGCGTCTACGCCGCCTTCGTGATGATCGGGGCGCTGTGGATCGGCGTCTATGTGCTGAACTTCTTCGGCGTGACGCTGGACGCGCTGCGCATCGCCGGCGGGCTGGTGGTGGCGGCGAACGGCTGGCAGCTGCTCTCCGCCCCGGAGCAGCACGCGGAGCGCAAGCTGTCGGAAGCCGACGAGGCCCGCGAGGCCCCGCCGGACGTGGCCTTCTTCCCGCTCACCATGCCGCTGACCACGGGGCCGGGCACGATCTCGGTCGCGATCGCGCTCGGCGCCAACCGGCCCACCGCCGACGCCGCCTTCTTCGCTTACGCCACGGGCGTGACGCTCGCCGCGGCGGCGCTGGCGGCGATGATCTTCGTCTGCTACCGCTCCGCCGACCGCATCGTTTCGCTGCTCGGCGGAACGCGGGCGCAGGTGGTTCAGCGGCTGTCCGCCTTTCTTTTGCTCTGCATCGGGGCGCAGATCACCATCAGCGGCGTGACCGACGCCCTGCGGCACGCGGGGTTCACGCCGCACTAGACCGCCGGCTCCCGGCCCAGCGAAGGACGACCCACGGCATGGCGACGACACTGGCGCGCGCCCTCATCCGCAGCCTTGTCTGCCTTCTGTGCCTGACCGCGGCGGCGCCGGCCTTCGCCGCCCCCCGGCCGGCGTTCTCGCTCGCGGCGCCCGCCGTCGCGGATGACAACGACCGCGACAAGAGCTGCCGTCAGGGCGCGCGCACCAAGGCCTTCGGCTGGCTGCTGGTGGATTACGGGCTCGCCACGGCCAAATACGTGATCGGCCTGTTCCTGATCCCGGTCGGGCTGCTGCTGGTCTGCGTCGGGGTGGTGGTGGAGATCGTGGAGGCGGTGGCCTGCGGCTGAGGCGCCGTCAGGCCGTCCGGCGCGCCTCGCCGGCGACGCCTTCGGTCGCGCCCTCCACCAGCGGCCGCCACAGCACACGACGCGGGTCCACCGGCCCGGGCAGCGCCACCCGGCCGTTCGGCACCCGCGAGAAGCCGACCCGCGCGTAATAGGGCTCGTCGCCCACCAGCATCACCAGCCGATGGCCGCCAAGCTCCGCCGCCTTCAGCGAGGTCTGGAGCAGGGCGAGGCCGATGCCCTTGGAGCGGAAGGCGGGATCGACCACCAGCGGGCCGAGCAGCAGCGCTGGCGCGTCGCCGATCAGGATCGGCGTCAGTCGGTTGGAGCCCACCAGCAGCGTGCCCACCCGCGCGGTGAACGACAGGTCCGGCGCAGCGTTCACGCCCTCCCGCAGCCGATAGGCCGAACGGGCGAAGCGGCCCGGTCCGAAGGCGCGCTCGTGCAGATGGTCGATGGCGGCGACGTCGCCGGGCTGCTCGTGAAGGATGGTGAGAGGCAGGGAGGTCATGGGCGCCTGAGACTGTCGGTGGTCGGTCCGTCGGGTCGGCCGGGCGGCGCCATGGGGGCTTCGTCCGCTCAGCCGCGCGTCGTCGCCGCGCCGCATCGGGCGCGGACGGGGATACGTCGTCGGAGAGGGAGCGGGCGAAGCGTGACCATCAGGGCCGAGCGCGTACCACGCCGCATGGCCTCCCGCAAAGCGGCGAAACGCGCGGGGCCGCCCTATATGCCGGGCCCGAACGACGATGGAGGGACGGATGGGCTTGCTCGTGGACGGCGTCTGGCGCGACCAATGGTACGACACCGCCAAGACCGGCGGCCGGTTCGAGCGGCAGGCCTCGCGGTTCCGCAACTGGGTCACCGCCGACGGCGCGGCCGGCCCCTCCGGCGACGGCGGCTTCAAGGCGGAAGCGGGGCGCTACCATCTCTATGTCTCGCTCGCCTGCCCCTGGGCGCACCGCGCGCTGATCTTCCGCAGGCTGAAGCGGCTCGAGGACCTGATCTCGGTCTCGGTGGTGGACCCGCGCATGGGCGAGGACGGCTGGGTGTTCGGCGACTTCCCCGAAGCCACTCCGGACCCGGTTAACGGCGCCGCGAAGCTCTACGAGGTCTATCTCAAGGCCGACCCCGAGGCGACCACGCGCGTGACCGTGCCGGTGCTGTGGGACCGGGAGCGGGAGACCATCGTCTCCAACGAAAGCGCGGAGATCATCCGCATGTTCAACGCGGCCTTCGACGGGCTGACCGGCGACGGGCAGGACTTCTACCCCGCCCCGCTCCGGGCGCGGATCGACGCGCTCAACGAGGGGATCTACGACCGGGTCAACAACGGGGTCTACAAGGCCGGCTTCGCCACCACCCAGGAGGCCTATGGCGAGGCGTTCGACGCCCTGTTCGCGGAGCTCGACGCGCTGGACGACCGGCTCGGCGGCTCGCGCTACCTGACCGGACCGACGGTGACCGAGGCGGACTGGCGGCTCTTCACCACGCTGGTCCGGTTCGACGCCGTCTATCACGGTCACTTCAAATGCAACCTCCGGCGCATCGCCGACTACCCGCACCTGTCCGGTTATCTGCGCGAGCTTTACCAGTGGCCGGGGGTCGCGGACACGGTGAACTTCGCCCATATCAAGACGCATTATTACTGGTCGCACACCACGATCAACCCGACGCGGATCGTGCCCAAGGGACCGGAGCTTGACCTCGACCGGCCCCATGGCCGCGAGGGCGTCGGCTGATCCGCGGAAGACCTTGCGAAAACGCATGCCCGTCATCCGGGCGCCCGGCTGGTCAATCGCCGGGCGTTCCGCCTATATGCGCGGCAGGAGAAGACTGAAGCGCCCCCGGACGGGGCGTGGCTCTCCCTCTGGTGATCTGATGTTTCGGCTGTTTTCGTTCCGCCCGCGCGAGGTTTCGCAGGCGGAGTCCTCCTGGCGCAAAGCCTTCCGCGCGCCCCATGGCGGCGCTCTGGCCGCGCTGATGACCTTCTCTCGCGACTGATTTTTCAAAACCTTCGCTTTTGACACGCCGGCCCCGCTCCTCGCGCGGCCGGCGTTTTCATGCGCGAACGTCATCCCCTTTCCATGCGTCATCGGCTATAAGGCCGCCGTGACCGTACTCGCCCATCTTTCCGATCCGCATCTCGGCCCCCTGCCCCGTTTCACCGCGCTGGAGATGATGTCCAAGCGCGGGCTCGGCGCCATCAACTGGTACCGCCGCCGCCGCCGCTGGCACGACATGGCGGTGCTGGACCAGATCGTCGCCGACGTGGTGGACGAGGAGCCGGACGCCATCGCCGTCACCGGCGACCTGACCAATCTCGGGCTCGAGGCGGAGTTCCTGCCGGCCGCGGCCTTCCTGGGCCGGCTCGGCCCGGCCGCGAAGGTCGCCGCCATCCCCGGCAACCACGACGCCTATGTGCGCCGCATCGTCGGCGCGCCGAGCCGGGTCTGGTCGTCGCACATGGGCTGCGACGACGGCGGAGCGGGCTTCCCTTACGTGCGTCGCCACGGGCTGATCGCGCTGGTCGGCCTGTCCTCAGCGGTGGCGACCGCGCCGCTCGCCGCGACCGGCGAGGTGGGGCCGGCCCAGCGCGCGGCGCTCGGGCCCCTGCTGCGCCGGCTGAAGGCGGAGGGGCTGTTCCGGGTGGTGATGGTGCATCATCCCGTGGCGGAGGACGGCACGCCCTGGCTGCGCCGCCTGCGGGACGCGCCCGAACTGCGCGCCCTGCTCGCGGCGGAAGGCGCGGAGCTCGTGCTCCACGGCCACAACCACGAGCCCGCGCGCCACGCGGTCGCGGGGCCGGAGCGTCCGATCCCGGTGATCGCGGTGCCGTCCTGCTCGGCCGGGCCCACCAGCCACGAGCCGCCTGCCGCCTACAATCTTTACGAGGTCAGCGGCGGACCGGGCGCCTGGATCTGCGAGGGCGTGACCCGCGGCCTGACGCCGGACGGGACCATCGCCGAGACCGACCGCTTTCAGGTGACCTGACCCCGCCGGATCAGCGCGCCACCGGCAGCACACCCTTGGCGACCGCGATCATCAGGGCCACCACCACGACCGTGCCGATCGCCCCGCCGGCGACGAAGGCGAGCACCGTCGCCACGAAACGCGCCAGCCCGCTCCGTTCGGGCGTGCCGGCCTTTTCGGGCTTCACGGCCGCGGTCGTTATGGCCGCCGCCGGGGCTGCGGCGCCGGCGGTCGGCGTTCGGTCCGATGTCTCTGGCGCGGAAGCCTGTTCGAGCCCGCTCGCCAGCAGGCGCTCCCGCTCCACGATGCGGCGGGCCACATAGTCCGTCACCGCCTGGACGATGGGCTCCACCTCCTCGCTTTCGGCGGCGACCACGCGGCCGTTCCGCCCGTCGCGCAGGAAGCGGTAGAGCCTGCGGTCGCGGCCCATCTCGACGAAGGACACCATGTCGACGAACAGGCGCGGCCGGTCTCCCGGCACGAGCCCGATGTCGAACAGGTCCGCCTCGGGCGGAATGGCCGCGAACACCGGGTCGAGCGCCTCCTTCAGGATTTCGAGGCGGCCGAGATCGGCCCGCCGCAGCTCCATCAGCGCGTCGCCGTGGTCGGCGGATTCCGCCCGCGCGCGGCGAAGCGCCTCGCGCAGCGCCCCCGTGCCCGCGGGGCGGGACGGAGACAGCGGCGAGCGCGGCGGCTCGGCGTCGTGGGACGGATCAGACATGGCCCGACGATAGCCCGCGTCAGGCCTCGATCACAACGAGCAGATCCTTGGCGTCCACCGGCGATCCCGGCGACACCAGAACCTCCTTCACCACGCCGCCCGTCTCGGCGTGGATCGAGGTCTCCATCTTCATGGCCTCGATGGAGAGCACCACGTCGCCGGCCTCGATGGTCTGGCCGACCTTGGCCGACACGGTGGAGACGACGCCCGGCATGGGGGCCGCCACATGGCCGGGGTTGCTCTCCTCCGCCTTGCGGCGCGCCTCGCGGGCGGCGGCGGAGCGGTTCGGCACCTTGATGATGCGCGGCTGACCGTTCAGCTCGAAGAAGACCTTCACCTGGCCCTCCTCGTCGGTCTCGCCGACGCCGAGATTGCGGATCACCAGCGTCTTGCCGCGCTCGATTTCGACCGGGGTCTCGTTCCCGGCCCCAAGCCCATAGAAATAGATCGGCGTCGGCAGCGCGGAGACCGGGCCGTACTTCTTCTCGGCCTGGGCGTAGTCCACGAACACCTTGGGATACATCAGGTAGGAGGCGAGATCGAAGTCGTCCGGCTCGCGTTCGATCTTCTTCCCAAGCTCCGCCCGCGCGGCGTCGAAGTCCACCGGCGGGATCAGCTCGCCGGCGCGGCCCTCGATCGGCGCCTCGCCCTTCAGCACCTTGGCCTGGATGCCCTTGGGGAAGCCGCCCGGCGGCTGGCTGAGCTCGCCCTTCATGAGCTGCACCACGCTTTCCGGGAAGGCCACCTCCACCGCGGGGTTCTCCACGTCGGCGCGGGTGAGCCCGGCGGAGACCATGGAGAGCGCCATGTCGCCCACCACCTTGGAGGTGGGCGTCACCTTCACGATGTCGCCGAACATGTCGTTCACGTCGCGATAGGTGCGCGCCACCTCGTTCCAGCGGGTGTCGAGGCCCATGGCGCGGGCCTGCTCCTTGAGGTTGGTGAACTGGCCGCCCGGCATTTCGTGCAGATACACTTCCGAGGCCGGCGCCAGCAGGTCGTTCTCGAAGGCGGCGTATTGCGCGCGGGCCTGCTCCCAGTAGAGCGAGATCGCGCGGATGGCGTCGAGATCGAGCCCGGTGTCACGCTCGGAGCCCTTGAGCGCCGCCACGATGGAGCCGAGGCAGGGCTGGGAGGTCATGCCGGAGAAGGCGTCCATGGCGGCGTCCACCGCGTCCACCCCCGCCTCCACCGCGGCGAGCACGGTGGCGCCGGCGATGCCGGACGTGTCGTGGGTGTGCAGATGCAGCGGAAGGCCAGTCTCCTCCCGCAGCGTCGTCACCAGCAGCTTCGCCGCGGCGGGCTTCAGCAGGCCCGCCATGTCCTTCAGGCACAGCACATGGGCGCCGGCCTTCTCCAGCTGCTTCGCCAGATCGACGTAGTATTTCAGGTCGTACTTGGCCCGCGACGGGTCGAGCACGTCGCCGGTGTAGCAGATCGCCGCCTCGCAGATTTTGCCGGCGTCGATGATCGCGTCCATGCTGACGCGCATGTTCTCGACCCAGTTCAGGCAGTCGAACACCCGGAACAGGTCCACGCCGCCCTTCGCCGCCTGGGCGATGAAGAAGGCGACCGCGTTGTCCGGATAGTTGGCGTAGCCGACGCCGTTCGAGCCGCGCACGAGGCACTGCAGCAGCAGGTTCGGCGCGCCCTCGCGGATGCGCGCGAGGCGCTCCCATGGGTCTTCGGTCAGGAAGCGCATGGCCACGTCGAAGGTGGCGCCGCCCCAGCATTCGAGGCTGAGAAGCTGCGGCAGACCGGAGGCGTAGGACGGCGCGGAGGCCGCGATGTCGAAGCTGCGCACCCGGGTCGCGAGCAGCGACTGGTGCGCGTCGCGCATGGTGGTGTCGGTGACGAGCACGCGGGGCTCGGCCCGCATCCATTCGCCGAACGCCTTGGGGCCGAGCGCCTCCAGACGCTGGCGCGAGCCGTTGACCGGCGCCCCGAACGCCGGCGCGGCCGGCTCGGGCAGGCCGTCCTTGGGCTTCGCCCGGCCCTTGGCCTCAGGATGGCCGTTGACGGTGACGTCGGCGATGTAGGTCAGCAGCCGGGTCGCGCGGTCCTGCCGCTTCTCGAAGGCGAACAGCTCCGGCGTCTCGTCGATGAAGCGGGTGATGGTCTCGCCCGTCACGAAGGTCGGGTGCCGCACCACGTTCTCGAGGAAGGCCAGGTTGGTGGCGACGCCGCGGATGCGGTACTCGCTGATGGCGCGCTGCATGCGCAGGCACGCCTCCTCCGCGGTCGGCGCCCAGGCGGTCACCTTCTCCAGCATCGGGTCGTAGAAGCGGGTGATGACGGCGCCCGAATAGGCGGTGCCGCCGTCCACCCGGATGCCGAAGCCCATGGCGCCGCGATAGGCGGTGATGCGGCCGTAGTCCGGAATGAAGTTGTCTTCCGGGTTCTCGGTGGTGATCCGGCACTGCAGGGCGTGGCCGTTCAGCCGGATGTCGCCCTGCGCCGGCACGCCCGACTCCGGCGTCCCGATCGCCGCGCCCTCGATGACGCGAATCTGCGCCTTCACGATGTCGACGCCCGTGACCACCTCGGTCACGGTGTGCTCCACCTGGATGCGCGGATTGACCTCGATGAAGTAGAATTCGCCGCTGTCGGCGTCCATCAGGAACTCGACCGTGCCGGCGCCGAGATAGTCGGTGGCGCGGGCGATCTTCAGGCCGCTCTCGCACAGCTCCGCGCGGCGGGCCACGTCGAGATAGGGCGCGGGCGCCCGCTCCACCACCTTCTGGTTGCGCCGCTGCACCGAACAGTCGCGCTCGAACAGATGAACGGTGTTGCCGTGCCGGTCGCCGAGAACCTGCACCTCCACATGGCGGGCGCGCTCGACGAGCTTTTCGAGATAGACCTCGTCCTTGCCGAAGGCGGCCTTGGCCTCGCGCTTGGCGTTGACGACCTCGCCCTGCAGCTTGTCCAGATCGCGGATGACGCGCATGCCGCGGCCGCCGCCGCCCCAGGAGGCCTTGAGCATCACCGGCAGGCCGATCTCCTCGGCGGCCTTGCGGATCGCAGCCGGATCGTCCGGCAGCGGCGGGGTCGCCGGCATCACCGGCACGCCCACGCTGATGGCGAGGTTGCGCGCCGCCACCTTGTTGCCAAGCTTGCGCATGGTGTCGGGCGAGGGCCCGATGAACAGAATGCCGGCCTCGGCGCAGGCTTCGGCGAATTCGGGGCTCTCCGACAGGAAGCCGTAGCCCGGATGGATGGCGTCGACCTCGGCCTCCGTCGCGACGCGGATCACCTCGGGGATCGAGAGATAGGCATCGAGCGGCCCCATGCCGCGCCCGACCTGATAGGCCTCGTCCGCCTTGAAGCGGTGGAGCGAGAGCTTGTCCTCCTCCGCGTAGATCGCGACCGTGCGGATGCCGAGCTCCGACGCGGCCCGGAACACGCGGATCGCGATCTCCGAGCGGTTGGCGACCAGCAGCTTCCGGATCTTGCGAGGCTCGGCGCGAAGCGATTCGTGCGTCATGGGAACAGCGTCTCCGGAGAGGGCGCGCCCTGACCGGCGGCGCGGCCAGAAGGCTTGGACGGACGGCGGCGCGAGGAAGCAGACGCCCTGCAGCGCCACTAAGCCCGACCAAAGTCTATGTCAAAGCCGCCCGTCGCCGCGCGTCAAGGCGCGACGCTCAATTCCCCACCGCAGGCGTGGGCGAGGCCGGCGCGGCGGAGGACAGCCCCTCCTCGGCGCGCGGGGCCGCTGGCTTCGGCGCGGGAGTGGAAGGCTTGGAGGCGATCCGCTTGGTGGTGCGCAGCGCCTCGCCGCCATAGGCGAGCGCCACCAGCACCAGCGCGCCTATGAGTGAGAACGCCACCTGCACCGGCCAGCCGTGGCCGAACCAGTCGAACACGCCGTGGCTCATGGCCGCGAACACGGTGGAGATGACGAACAGCGGCAGGCTCTTGCGGCCGATCAGCACCATGGCGCGCCCGAAGGCGCTGCGGCCGAGCCAACTTTCCCGCCGCACCAGCAGCGAGGCGAGATGGGCCATGGCCACGAAGTGCAGCAGGCGCACCGGCGAGGCGTTGGCCTTGTCGGCGATGTCGGTCAGGAAGCGCAGCGGCCGCCACTCGTAGAGCCCGAGCGTCGCCCAGGGCGCGGCGGCGATGAAGCCCACGATCACCACCGTCACCGACAGGGCGATCGTCGCCGGCGCCGCCAGAAGGTCCCGGAACCAGCGCTCGTCGCGGGCGAGGAAGGTGGCGAAGCCCGCCAGGAACACCGCCTGCCAGGCGAAAGGATTGAAGGTCCAGAGCCGGGTGTCGGGATAGGACGACAGCGTCGCGCCCGAGAACCGCGCCCAGATCCAGACGCCGACCGCGAAGGCCACGTAGAACGTCCAGCGGTCGCGGAAGCCCGCGAACAGCACGCCGATCAGCAGCGTCAGGATGATGTAGAGCGGCAGGATGTCGAGCAGCGGCGGCAGGTAGCCGAGCGTCGCGAGCTTGGGCAGCACCGTCTCCGTCGCCACCAGGAACGGACGGATGAACAGGTCCCGCTCCATCACGCTGGAGCCGGCGTATTCCCGGTAGAGCACCGCGAGCGTGGCGATGACCACGAAGGCCGCGATGTGGTGCAGGTAGAGCGTGAAGGCCCGGCCGAAGGCGTAAGGCACCGCCATCACCGGCCGGTCGAGGAACTTGCCGACGAACATGCTCGCCATGGCGAAGCCGGACAGGAACACGAACAGCTCGGCGGAATCCGACAGGCCGACATATTTCGTCGTGAACCAGCTCATGACGTTGTCGACGGAGTGGTTCCAGAAGATGAACACGATCGCGAGACCGCGCCAGAAGTCGATGCGCCAGTCGCGCGACGACACCGGCGCCGCGCCGGACGGATGCTTCACGCTTGAGACGCTTCGACCGCCCTGCACCCTTCGCGCCTCCCCGATGGCCATGATCCGCCCGCGGCGCGAATCGATCCGCCGCAGGACGCCATAGAACGCATGGAATGCGGCGAAGGTTTCGTCGAACCGCCGCGCGCGTCAAATCGCCCCCGAACCGGGGGTCTTGGGCGCCCGCGGATCAGACGATCGGACGCGGCGCGATCGGGGCCTCGAAATAGCGCGCGAAGCGGCCGACGCCGCGGGGATTGGCGACGGTGAGCCGCCCGTCCGCCACCGTGAACAGGCCGGAGGTCCGCAGGCGGGCCAGCGTCTTGTTGGTGTGCACCAGCGACAGGCCGAGCGCGTCGGCGAGGTGCTGCTGGGTGAGCGGGAAGTCCATGACCCCGTCGCGCACGCCGCCCAGCAGGTCCATGCGCTTGTAGAGGCTCGCCACCAGCGCCACGATCCGCTCCGCCGCGTTGCGGCGGCCGACGGTGAGCAGGTTCTCGTCGACGATCGACTGGGCCTGGGCGCCGAGCCAGGTTACGTCATAGGCCACTTCCGGCATGCGCTCGTAGAGCCGCCAGAGCTTTCTGCGGGGAATAACGCACAGCTCCGCATCCGTCAGCGCCGCCACGCCGTAATAAGACTTCTCGAACAATGCGGCCTGAAGCCCGATCAGGTCGCCCGGCAGCGCGAAATTCAGGATCTGCCTCCGGCCGTCGTTCAGCTCCTTGTAGCGGAACAGCCAGCCGGAGAAGACCGTGTAGAGTTCGGCGTTGGACTGCTCGGGAAGGATGACGTCGGCGCCGGCGGAGACGCGCACATGATCGCTTTTCAGCTCTTCGAGCAGCGCGACTTCCTTGTCGCTTTTCGAATGGAACGCCGGCTTCACGCGGAGCGGGCAATGGGAACAGCGAACATACATCGTCTGGGCGCGGTGCTGAGACTTGGGAGGAATGCGAGTCGGAGGATAAAGATCATCCCGGCGCCCCCGAACGCTACGTCAAAACACATAGATATCGCCAGTCTTAGGCGTTAAATCCGTTGACCATGACGCTCTTCCCCACCCCCGACCCGGCGTCGCCCCAACCCGCATCCCTGTTCGCCGCGGCGACCGCCTCGCTCGCGCTGGCGCCGGACGACTACGGCGCCATCGCCCGCTGCGACGTGCCCATGTGCGTGGCGGACGCCTCCGGCGACATGCCGATCGTGTTCGCCAACCCGGCCTTCCTCGCGCTCACCGGCTATGATGAGCGTGACGTGCTGGGACGCAACTGCCGTTTTCTGCAGGGCCCTTCCACGGAGCCGGACGCGGCGGAGAAGTTCCGACGCGGCTTCGCGGGCGGGAAGCCGTTCCAGGTGACGCTGCTGAACCATCGCAGCGACGGCACGCCGTTCTGCAACGAGGTCTTCGTCTCCCCCATCCGGGACGCGACCGGCGCGATTGTCCGCTTCATCGGCATGCAGGTCAGCTCCCGCTCGCTGGACGCGGAGGCCGCGAGCCTCGGCGCGCTGCGCCATCATTTCCGCAACCAGCTCCAGACGATGACGAGCTTCGTCAGCCTGCTCGGCCAGCGCATGGCGCCGGGAGAGGGCCGCGACGCGTTCGAGGACGTGCGGGTGCGGTTCGAATCCATGGCCGCCGCCCAGTCGGAGGCGCCGGCGGACGCGGGCGAGATGGTGCGGGCGGACATCATCCTCGCGCGGGTCGTCGAGCGGGCGCTGCAGATCTACGATCCCAACCGCCGGCACACGGTCCGGATCGAGACCTCCCCGCTGCTCGCCTCCGGGCGGCGGACCACGCTGCTGGCGCAGGCGCTGACCGAGATCGTGATCGACCTCGCCCGCAACGGCATGGCGACCGCCGACGGCGCGGACGCCTCCGTCACCGTTGGCGCCACGCCGGACGGCGGCTGCCGGCTCGCCGCCGCCTGCGCCGCGCCCGGACGGGAGCCCGCGAGCGGCTCCACGGAGCTTGGCCTCGCCATCGCCCAGAGCCTCGCCCGCAGCGCCGGCGGAACCTTCGAGCGACGCGTCGGGGCGCGCTACGCCATCGATATCCGGCTTCCGGCGGAGAACGATCTGCGTTGACAATGGCGGGCAGACCTTGCCCAGTTCCCCCGCCGCTCCATTTCCGATCCGCCAGCGGAAATTCCCGGCCCGGTTGACCTCGCGTTTCGGAATCACAGCCTCATGGCGCTCGCCGACACCATCGCCCCTCACCTGCCCTTCCTCCGCCGTTACGCGCGCGCCCTCACGGGCCGACAGGACAGCGGCGACGCCTATGTCGCGGCCGTGCTCAAGGCGCTGATCGCCGATCCCAGCATCTTCCCGCCGGACGTCGCGCCCCGCGTCGGGCTCTACGCCATCTTCTCGCGCATCTGGTCGTCGGTCGCCCTCAACGTGGAGACCGGGCTCGAAGCCGCCCATTCCGAGCGCACCATCGAGGCGCTGACGCCCCGCTCCCGGCAGGTGTTCCTGCTGGTGTCGGTGGAGGGCTTCACCCCGAGCGAAGTGTCCCAGATCCTGAACCTGTCGGCGGACGAGGTGTCCCGCGCCATCGACGAGGCCGGACGCGAGATCGCCGAGCAGGTCGCGACCGACGTGCTGGTGATCGAGGACGAGCCGATCATCGCCATGGACCTCTCCAAGCTTGTGGAAGGCCTCGGCCATCGGGTCGTCGGCGTGGCGCGCACCCACACCGAGGCGGTGGCGCTTGCGGCCAAGACCAAGCCCGGCCTGGTGCTGGCCGACATCCAGCTCGCCGACGGCAGCTCGGGTCTCGAGGCCGTGCAGGAGATGCTGCCGCAGCTCGAGGTGCCGGTGATCTTCATCACCGCCTATCCGGAGCGGCTGCTGAGCGGCATGCGCCCGGAGCCGGTGTTCCTCGTCACCAAGCCGTTCCAGGCCTCCACCGTAAAGGCCATCGTCAGCCAGGCGCTGTTCTTCGGGGCCCGTGCGCGCGCCGCCACGCACTGACCCACGCCTGACGCCTGTCTTCCAGAGCCCCCGGCGCCTCGCGGCCCGGGGGCTTTTTCGCGTCCGCCTTTCGGGCGTCGGCGGGGCTTGAAACTTTCCGGCGCACACCGCGTTGACGCTTCAAAGCCAGAAGGCGAAGTCGCCGGCGGACAACGCCGGGATCAAGGGCAGGCGGCGGACACGCGAACGACAGGCGCGGTCCGGAACGGGTTCAGGAACGGACGACCTCCCGGAAACGTGTCCGGCGAGGCGGTGGGTTCCCGAGGCCGTTGGGTGGGCGAAGGACGTCGGTCCCGAGCTTGCCGGCCTGTGCCCACAGGACGCGAGGCAGAAGCATGGCCTATGTCACTCACGGTTCCTACCGCCCCTATCGCGTGTCGCGCGTGAACGCTGCGCCGCTCTCGTCGGGGGCCGTCGTCGCGGCGCTCGCCACCGCCGCCGCGGCGCTGCTCATCATGGCGCTGGCGTTCGACGTCGGCGCGACCGTCTCCAGCGGCAAGGGCGACCGGCTCGCCGCGCCGACCGTCGCCGCAGCGTCGTCGACGGCCGCGCCCGGCGCTTATGTCCACGACGTCGGCCAGCGGACCACCACGGTCGCCCGCGACGCGACCATTCCGCTCAGCCCCCAGTCTCCGCTTGCGAACGCTGCGGAATGAGCGTCGTTAAATCGTCAAGAAGCGGTTCGGTCCCATTGTATGAGGTGCGAACGCTCCGCGCCGCGGAATGGACTGGCCACGCCCAGCTCGCGCGCTATCTGAGGGTGCGCCGGCCGAAGTTGGGCGTCGCGCAGAAGGTGGGACATGACTGAGCGTAAACCCGACGCCTCCAGCATCGACGTGGACATTCAGGCGCATATCGGCCGGCAGCTTCGCGCAGGCTATATGGACGTGCTGAACCAGCCGGTGCCGGACCGTTTTCTGGACCTGCTCGCGGAGCTCGACCGCAAGCAGCAGTCGGTCGAAGCGCCCGCCGACGGCGACACGGATGATCTCCTGACCAACGGTGCTCAATGACCGACGCCCCGCCCCCGCGGGCGCCGCGCGACGAGCTTCTCGTCCATATTCCGAGCCTTCGCGCCTTCGCGGTCTCGCTGTCCGGACAGATCGACCGGGCCGACGACCTGGTGCAGGAGACCCTCGTCAAGGCTTGGCGCAACCTCGGCAGCTTCACCGAGGGCACCAACATGCGCGCATGGCTCTTCACCATCCTGCGAAACGTCTACATCTCCGACATCCGGCGCCGTAAGCGCGAGGTGCAGGACACCGACGGCATGTTCGCCGAACGAGTCTCCGTGCCGCCGCAGCAGAACGGCCACATGGACCTCGCGGACTTCCAGAAGGCGCTGTCCAGTCTGCCGGACGAGCAGCGCGAGGCGCTGATCCTGATCGGCGCGGCGGAGTTCTCCTATGAAGAGGCGGCCGAGATCGCCAACTGCGCCGTCGGAACGGTCAAGAGCCGGGTCAACCGCGCCCGCAACGCGCTCACCCGCAAACTGAACCTCGACGTGAACGACATCGGGCTCGAGCCCGCGCTGCGCGCGGCGCTCGGCTCGGGACCGTCGTGATGCGCCGCGCGCAAGCTTCGGCGAGGCGGCCGCTTCGGCGAGGGTGACGCGTGCTGAAGACGCTGCGCGCCAATGTGGCGCTCCTACTTATCGCCGCGAACCTGCCCGTCATCGCGCTCGCGGTGTGGCTCGGGGTGCGCGACTTCCAGGCCGCCGACCTGACCGACCGCGACCGGCTGGTGCAGGCGGCGGAGCTGGTGGCCGCCCGCGCCGCGACCTATGGCGCGACTCCGGGCCCGCTGTCGGACGAAGCGGTCAGGGCGATCTTCCAGGACCGGGGCTCGCGGGCGCGGATCGGCGTGGCGCTGGTCGGGCCGTCCGGCGAGATCCGCGCCGAAGAGGCGCAGCCGCAGTTTGGCCGCGCCTTTCTTCCGCGCGAGGGGCTGCCCGACAAGCGGCTGCCGGATGACGACCGCATCCTGAAGGGCCGCGGCGCGGACGGCAAAGCCTACCGCTACGCCGTCTCCGAGGTCGCGAACAGCGACGCCAGGGTGGTGGCCGCAACCCCCTTCGACTTCATGGGCCGCAGCCAGACCCAGTGGCTTCTGCTAACGCTTGGCCTTCCCGCCCTGATGACGCTGCTCTGCGTCGGCCTCGTGCTGTTCGGCATCGAGCGCTACGTGCTGCGCTGGATCCGGCTGCTGCGCGAGACGGCGGAGGCCTATCACGGCGGCCGGCTCGACGTGAGCGCCGCCCGGCTGGACGAGGCGCCGGCGGAGCTGGCGCGGCTCGGCGCGGCGCTCGACGGCATGTCCCAGCGGGTGCACGAGCGCTCCGGCGAACTAGAGGCGGCGGTCGTGGCGCGCGACACGCTGCTGCGCGAGCTTCACCACCGGGTGAAGAACAACTTCCAGATGATCGCGAGCCTGCTCGCCCTGCAACGTCAGGAGGCGCCGCAGTCGCTGTCCGCCGTGCTGCGCGCGCCTGAGGACCGGGTGCGCGCCATGGCCGCCGCCTACAAGGCCTCCTACGCCAGCGGCGAGATCGGCCATGTGGAGGTGGGCGCGCTGATCCGCGACGTGGCCGTGCAGGCGCGCGACGTGGGCGCGGGCCGTTCGTTCGACGTGGACGTCGAGGCGGAGGAGCGGGTCGGCGAGGTCGATCTCGACCGGGGCGTCTCGCTCGCCTTGCTGCTCACCGAGCTTCTGAACGCGGCGAGCGCGGCGGCGACCTCGGCTTCCGTCTCCGCGAAAGCGGACGACGAGGGCCGCGCCGTCATCTGCGTGTCGACGCCGGTTCCGTCCTGGCGGCCCGAAAGCGGCCTGCCCATGCGCCTGATCCGCGCCTATGGCGACCAGCTCGGCAGCCCGATCGAGGACGATGGCGCGGGCGCGATCTGCTTCCGGGTCGCGCTCACCTTCGACAAGCCCGCCATCGGCATGAAGCCGCCCGCCGCGCGCTGAGACGCGATGCGCCTTGCGGGCGCCGTGGCCCGCGGCTTATGACCCTCGCCCATGGCTCCTCCTCCCCTTCTTCTCCTCAAGGACATCCGCCTCACCTTCGGCGGCCACCCCCTGCTCGACGGCGCCGAGATCGCGGTGTCGGCCGGCGAGCGGCTCGGCCTCGTCGGCCGCAACGGCTCGGGCAAGTCCACCCTGCTCAAGATCGCCGCGGGGCTGGTGGAGGCGGACGACGGCTCCCGCTTCGTGCAGCCGGGCGCCACCATCCGCTACCTGCCGCAGGAGCCGGACCTGTCCGGCTTCGCCACCACCCGCGCCTATGTGGAGGCGGGCCTCGCCCCCGGCGACGACGGCCACCGCGCGGTCTACCTGCTGGAATCGCTCGGCCTCACCGGCGACGAGGACCCCAAAACCCTGTCAGGCGGCGAGGGGCGGCGCGCCGCGCTCGCCCGCACGCTCGCGCCCGAGCCGGACATCCTGCTGCTGGACGAGCCCACCAACCATCTGGACCTGCCGGCGATCGAGTGGCTGGAGGCGGAGCTGCGGTCCTCCCGCTCGGCGCTGGTGCTCATCAGCCATGACCGGCGGTTCCTGGAGAACCTGACCCGCGCCACGCTGTGGCTCGACCGCGGCCGCACCCGCAAGCTCGACCGGGGTTTTGGCGCGTTCGAGGCCTGGCGCGACGAGACGCTGGCGCAGGAGGAGCTGGATCGGCACAAGCTCGACCGGCAGATCGAGCGCGAGAAGGACTGGCTGCGCTACGGCGTCACCGCGCGGCGCAAGCGCAACATGGGCCGCATGCGCGCGCTCGACGATCTGCGCGCCAAGCGCAAGTCCCAGCGCGGGCCGCAGGGCAGCGTGCGGCTCACCGTGTCCGAGGGCGAGACCTCCGGCGCGCTGGTGATCGAGGCCAAGACCGTCTCCAAGGCCTTCGACGGCCGGACCATCGTGAGCGACTTCTCCACCCGCATCGCGCGGGGCGACCGCATCGGGCTCGTGGGCGCCAACGGCGCGGGCAAGACCACGCTGCTCAACCTGCTGACCGGCGCGCTGGCGCCGGACTCCGGCGTGGTGCGGGTCGGCTCCAACGTGGAGATCGCGACGCTCGACCAGAAGCGCGCCAGCCTCGACCCGTCCACGACGTTGCGCGACGCGCTCACCCACGGCCGGGGCGACACGGTGGAGGTGGGCGGCCAGACCAAGCACGTGGTGTCCTACATGAAGGACTTCCTGTTCGGTCCCGAACAGGCGGGCTCGCCCCTGTCCGCGCTGTCGGGCGGCGAGCGCGGCCGGCTGCTGCTGGCCCGCGCGCTGGCGCAGCCCTCGAACCTGCTGGTACTGGACGAGCCGACCAACGATCTCGACCTCGAGACGCTGGACCTGCTGCAGGAGATGATCGCCGACTATCCCGGCACGGTCATCCTCGTCAGCCACGACCGCGACTTCCTCGACCGCACCGTGAACGCGGTGATCGCCTCGGAGGGTCAGGGCCGCTGGCAGGACTACGCCGGCGGCTACGCCGACATGGCCGCCCAGCGCGGCCGCGGCGTGGACGCCCGCCCCTCGGCGAAGGGCGAGGCGAAGCCGAAATCCGCCGGCGCCGGCCAGCCCGCCGCCGCGGCTCCAAAGCGCAAGCTCTCCTTCAAGGACCAGCACGCGCTGGACACCCTGCCCGCCCGGATCGAGACGCTGGAGGGGGAGATCGCCAAACTCGCGGCCAAGCTCGCCGACCCGCAGCTCTACGCCAAAGACCCGAAGGCCTTCGCCAGGACGTCGGACGACCTCGCCAAGGCGGAGGCCGAGAAAGCCGCCTCCGAGGAGCGCTGGCTGGAGCTCGAAATGCTGCGGGAGGAGCTGGCGGGGTGAGCCCGGCGACGCGGAGCCGTCTTCGGTCGCAGGATGTTTGGCTACGGCCGCGCTGTCCGTCGCGGCGGGACCTGCGGAGCGTCGTTCTGCGCCACCCCCACGACGCCCCATGCCCCTGATCCCCGTCACCGACCCCGACGACCCTTGTCTCGCGCCCTACCGCGCCGTGCGAGAGCGCGACGTGGTGGGCCATGGCGAGCGGTTCGTGGCCGAGGGCGAGGTGGTGCTCAGGCTGCTGGTGGAGGGCGGGCGCGGCGCCGGGCCGCGCTTTACGACCGAGAGCGCGCTGATCGCCGAGGCCCGCGTCGCCGCGCTGTCGGAGCTCTTATCGGCGCTGCCGGGGCACGTTCCGGTCTATGTGGCCGGGCGGGAGGTGATGGACGCGGTGGTGGGCTTCCCCATCCACCGCGGCGTGCTCGCCATCGGGCGGCGGCCCGCGCCCGAGACGGCGGCCGGCCTGCTCGCCCGCCTGCCGGAGCGGGCGCTGGTGGTGGCGCTGTCGGGGGTTTCCAACCACGACAATGTGGGCGGCATCTTCCGCAACGCCGCCGCCTTCGGCGCCGACGCGGTGCTGCTGGACGGCGCCTGCTGCGATCCGCTCTACCGCAAGGCGATCCGGGTCTCGGTCGGCGCGAGCCTGGTGCTGCCCTTCGCCCGCGGCGGCTCCGGGGCCGCCCTGCTCGACGCGCTCGACGGCGCGGGCTTCGACACGCTGGCGCTGAGCCCCGCCGGCGCGCAGGAGCTTGGGGACGCGGCGCTCGCCGACCGCACGGCGCTGCTGCTCGGCGCCGAGGGGCCAGGCCTTTCCGCCGACCTGATGGCGCGGGCGACAACCGTGCGGATCGCCATGGCGGGCGGGTTCGACAGCCTGAACGTGGCCACCACCAGCGGCATCGCGCTCTACGCCGCGACCCGCTCCCGCCTGACCGGCGCCTGAAGCCGGGCCGCCGGCGTCACGCCGCCGGCCGCGTCACTTTTTGGCGCGGGCCTTGTCCTTGCTGTCCTTCTCGGCACCCTTGTCCTCGCTCAGCGCGGCCTTCAGCGCGCGGCGCACCGCGTTCTGCCGCGCGGTGGAGGCGAGCTTCGCCCCGGTGAGGTCGGTGACGTAGAACACGTCCACCGCCCGCTCGCCGAAGGTCGCCACATGGGCGGAGACGATGTTGAGGTTCAGCTTGGAGATCGCGGTGGTCAGCTCGTAGAGCAGGCCCGGACGGTCCAGCCCCACCAGCTCCAGCACCGTGTGCCGGTCCGACCACGCGTTGGTCACCGTCACCTCCGGCTCCACGTGGAAGGCGCGGCTGCGGCCCTTCTGGCCGCTCGCCACCTTGCTCTCCACGATGTCGTGCAGCCAGATGTCGCCGATCAGCGCCTTCTCGATGCTCTCGGCGATGCGGGCGCCCCGGCGCAGCTCGTCGTCGTCCTGGGGGAAGGCCCGGCTGATGACGATGGAGTCCAGCGCGAAACCGTCGGTGGTGGTGTGGATGTGGGCGTCCACGATGTTGGCGCCGCCGGCCGCGCAAGCCCCCGCGATGATGGCGAGCAGGCGGGGATGGTCGGGCGCCAGCACGGTCAGCTCGGTCACGCCGCGGAAGGCGTCGGTCGTCACGTCGGTGGCGAGCTTGCGGTCCTCCTTGTCAGCCGCCGCGATGAAGCGGGCGTGCGCCACGGCGCGGTCGGCGTCCTCGCGCAGCCAGTAGGCGGGGTAGTGCCGCTTGGCGTAGGCCTTGAAGGCCCGGTCGCTCCAGTCGGACAGCCGCTCCCGCACCTCGCCTTGCGCGCGCTCCACCTGCCGGTTGCGGTCGCCGTCGGAGCGGCCGCCCGTGAGCAGGTTCTCGGTCTCGAAATAGAGCGTGCGCAGCAGCTGGCCCTTCCAGCCGTTCCACACGCCCGGCCCCACCGCCTTGATGTCGCAGATGGTCAGGATCAGCAGCAGCTTCAGCCGCTCCGGCGACTGCACCACCTTGGCGAAATCCGCGATGGTGCGTCGGTCGGAGAGATCGCGCGACTGGGCGACGATCGACATGGTCAGGTGCTGCTCGATCAGCCAGGCCACCGTCTCGGTCTGGTTGGCGTTCAGGCCGAGGCGCGGGCACAGCCGGCGGGCGATGCGGCCGCCGGCGACCGAATGGTCCTCGGGGCGCCCCTTGGCGATGTCGTGCAGGAACAGCGCCACGTAGAGCGCGACCCGGTCGCGCACCGTGGGCAGGATCTCGCTCGCGAGCGGATGGATCTCCCGCGCGTCGCCGCCCTCGATCTGCGACAGCACCCCGATCGACCGCAGCAGATGCTCGTCCACCGTGTAGTGGTGGTACATGTTGAACTGCATCATCGCGACGATCTTGCCGAAGTCCGGGATGAAGCGGCCCAGCACGCCGGTCTCGTTCATCCGCCGCAGCGTGGTCTCGGGCGTGCGGCGGGAGGTGAGGATCTCGATGAAGAGCGCGTTCGCCTCCGGGCTCTCCCGCAGGCGCGCGTCGATCAGCTTCAGCGACTTCGTCACCAGCCGCACCGCGTCCGGATGCAGCGCCAGATGGTTGCGGTCGGCGATGTGGAAGAAGCGGATCAGGTTGACCGGGTCCTTGGCGAACACCGTGTCGTCGATCACGTCGAGCCGGTCGGACTCGATTGCAAAGTCCCCGAGCTCCTTCGGCTTGCGCTTGGGCTTCAGCTTGGTCAGGAACCGGTCGAGCCGGGGCTTCGGCTTCTGCTGCCGTTCCTCGAGCGCGTGGCAGAGGATGGCGGTCAGGTCGCCCACGTCCTTCGCCACCAGGAAGTAGTGCTTCATGAAGCGCTCGACGTCCTTCAGGCCCGGATGCTCGGTGTAGCCGAGCGCCAGCGCGATCTCGCGCTGCAGGTCGAAGGACAGCCGGTCTTCCGCGCGGCCGGTGATGTAATGCAGATGGCAGCGCACCGCCCAGAGGAAGTCCTCGCACTTGCGGAACAGCTTCAGCTCCGCCGCGGAGAACAGCCCGACCTTGACCAGCTCCTCGATGTCGCGGACGCGGTAGACGTATTTCGCGATCCAGAACAGCGTGTTCAGGTCGCGCAGGCCGCCCTTGCCCTCCTTGACGTTGGGCTCCACCAGATAGCGCGAGGCGCCGGAGCGGACGAGCCGCTCGTCGCGCTCGGCGAGCTTGGCGGCGGCGAATTCGGCGGCGGCGCCCTCCACCACCTCGGCGTCGAAGCGGCGCATCTTGTCGAGGAAGATCGCCTCGTCGCCCACCACGAAGCGCGCTTCGAGCACGGCGGTGCGGATGGTCATGTCCGCCTTGGAGAGGCGGATGCACTCGTCCACGGAGCGGGTGGCGTGGCCGACCTTCAGCCCCGCGTCCCACAGCACGTAGAGCATGGCCTCGACCACGCTCTCGCCCCAGGCGGTCTGCTTGTAGGGCAGCAGGAACAGGAGATCGACGTCCGACCCCGGCGCCATGGCGCCCCGGCCGTAGCCGCCCACCGCCGCGACCGACAGGCGCTCGCCCGACGACGGGTTCTGGCGCGGGTAGAGATCGGTGGTGGCGTGCTGGAACAGCGCGCGGATGACCGCGTCCATCAGGCCCGACAGCCGCGCCGCGCACAGCGCGCCGCCCTTGTCCTCCAGCAGCCAGGTCCGGGCCAGCGCCCGGCCATCGGCCAGGGCCTGCTTCACCCGCGCGACGACCTCCGCGTGCCGCTTGCCGCTGTCGCCCCGTCGGGCGGCGGAGATGGCGGCGAAATCGGCGGCGAGCGCCGTCTCGTCGCAGAGTTCACGGGCGGCGCGCGCGGCGCGCGCGGGCGGACGGAGTGCGGACATGGGCCGGAGACGGTTCCGATGTGGCGGCCCGAAGGACCGGAGATGCGCCGTCGGCGCGACGGCCGTATGTAGGCAAGGAACGCGCCCGCGTCACGTGGCGACGCTAAGGCTGTCGGCCGCCAAGAGGATCGGCCCTCGCCGCCGATCGCGCGGCGGCGGGGTCCGGAGCCGCTCACATGACCTTGACCCGGGTCCCGACGCCGACCCGCTCGTAGAGGTCCGTCACGTCCTCGTTGGTCATGCGGATGCAGCCGGAGGACACCGCGCGGCCGATAGACCACGGCTCGTTGGAGCCGTGGATGCGATAGAGCGTCGAGCCGAGATAGAGCGCGCGGGCGCCGAGAGGGTTGTTGGGGCCGCCGGCCATGAACACCGGCAGTTCGGGGCGGCGCTGGCGCATTTCCGCCGGCGGGCGCCAGTCCGGCCACTCGCGCTTGCTGGAGATGGTCTCGACGCCCTTCCAGGAGAAGCCTTCCTTGCCCACGCCGACGCCGTAGCGGATCGCCGTGCCGTCCGCCTGCACGAGATAGAGGAAGCGCTCGGAGGTGTTGATGACGATGGTGCCCGGCTCCTCCGCGCCGCGATAGGGCACCGTGGTGCGGGCGAATTTCGGATCGAGGCCCCGGCGGGTCTGGGGCGCGGCGCCGGCGCCGGACGGCGGCCCGGCGTAACGCGGCTGGACCTGCCGCACCTGCGGCGGGCGGGCCTCGTACGGGTCGCCATAGGCGTCGCCGTAATCCTCCTCGTAGTAGCGGCGGTACGACCGGCCGCGCCACTCGTCGCTCCCGTAGCCGCGCTCGACCGAGGCCCGCTCGCGCGCGGACGGGATCCGCCGCGGCTGGCGATAGACGGGCTCGTCCTCGAACATGTCCTGGATGAAGCGGTCGCCCCGGGACGAGCGGCGGATCACCCGCGGCTCGTCGTCATAGACGTAGCGCTCGACCACCCGGGCCTCGGAGCGGTCGCGGCGCACATAGTCCGGCGCCTCGATGACGCGCGTCTGGGCGAAGGCCGCGCCCGACGGGGCGAGCAGCGCGACGGCGAGCGCGGCGAGCGGCGCGAGGCGGAAGACAGACACGGGTTTCACACTCCTCGAACGGCCGGGACGGCCACGATTAAACGGCGCCAGAGCCTTACGTTGCATGAACGACTGCGTGAGCCTTCCGCGCCGACCATGGCGAAAAGGGGTCCGCGGCGGCGGGCTCCGAACGGTCGCGCCTCTCCTGTCGCACGCGGGCGACACTCCGGCCCTGCGCTTGTCACCCCTTTTTCGCCGTGACAGAACGGCCCCTGCGGCCGAACCGGCCGGCGTGCGGGAGACGACCATGACCGAGGTCCTGATCCGGGAGGCCGTCGACGCGGACGGGCCTGAACTGATCCGTCTCGCCGAGGCGACGCTGGCCGAGCACGCCGAGAACGACGGCGTCGAGAGCTTCGGCCCGGCCTTCGCCGCCCCCGCCAGCGGCTTCGCCGGCCGCGGCGGCCGGCTGTGGGTTATGGCGGACGCGAGCGGCGCGCTCGTCGGCGCGCTCGGCGTCGCGGCCCATGTGCGGCCGCAGGAGTTCGAGATCGAAGCGCTGTTCCTCGCGCCCTCGGTCCGGGGCCAGGGCTTCGCGCTGGCGCTTCTCGCCGGCGCCGACGCCTTCGCCGCCGCCTCGAGCGCCGTGCGCCTCACCGCCTGGATCGACACGCGCTTCACCGGCGCGATCCGGTTCCTGCTGCGGCACGGTTTCGTGCGCCTGCCCGGCACGCGCGCCCGGCACGACGGCTCGAACGCGCTGACGCGGCATTACGCCCGCGACGTCGCCGCCGCGGCCTGACGTTCGGATTGTTTCAGCCGACCGCCTTGCGCAGCTCGCCGAGCCTGCGGCGCGTGACCTGCCACGAGCCGTAGCCCAGCCGGCGCTCGATCTCCCCTTGCGCGACGCGCCACAGCGGCAGCGCGGCGTCGAGCGCTTCGCGCCCCTTCTGGGTCAGGGTGGGCTTGCGGCGGCCGTTCACGCCCTTCTCGGGCATGACGAGACCTTCTTTCCGCAGCAACTGGAGATTGCGCACCAGCGTGGTGCGCTCGATCTCGATCCGATCGGCGAGATCGGTGATCGAGCCCGCCTCGTCGGCCTCGATGGCGGCGAGCAGCACGAACTGCGTGCCCTTCAGCCCGGACGGCCGCAAGGCGTCGTCGTAGAAACGCGTCACGGCGCGGGCGGCCATGCGGGTGTGCGAGCACGCGCACATGGTGTGGATGTCGAGAATCTCGTCTCTCGTCGCCATGAGGCAGGATCGCGCCAAATTCCGACCGAAATCAAGGATTTTGACGCAGGCGCGCCCTCCGCCGGACGCATTGCGTCAGCGGACCCGCCACACCCGCGACATGCGGGTCGGATATCCACGCCAGACGACGCGCCGCCGTTTCCGCGAGCAGGCTGGCTCGCCACCGATCGACTGTTGCGGAAACCGGCTCCCCAAGCCTCTTCGCAGCGCAAAAAAACGCGGAGCCTCGGTCGCGGCGTCCTTGACAGCGCGGGGCGTCGTTCGTATCTCGCCGGCTGTTAGCGCTCTTCCGATGAGAGTGCTAACGCGCCGGCGCCAAGACGCCGGAGGGTACATTTGGATCGCGAAGCGTCTCCGCAAGCGCTCGAGAGGAATTCACCTATGGCATTTCGTCCGCTGCACGACCGCGTGGTCGTCCGCCGCCTGACCGCCGAAGAGAAGTCCAAGGGCGGCATCATCATTCCGGATACCGCCAAGGAAAAGCCGCAGGAAGGCGAAGTCGTCGCCGTCGGCGCCGGCGCCCGTGACGAGAACGGCAAGATCGTCGCTCTCGACGTGAAGTCCGGCGACAAGATCCTGTTCGGCAAGTGGTCGGGCACCGAGGTCAAGATCGACGGCGAAGACCTGCTCATCATGAAGGAGTCGGACATCCTCGGCGTCATCGCCTGAGGCTTTTCGACCTTTCGTTCACGCCCGGCGGGGCCCGCGCCTGAACGGCGCCGCGGCCGGCCGGATCGAACCTGACACATCGCTCAAGGGAGCACTCACATGGCTGCGAAAGACGTACGTTTTTCCGCCGACGCGCGCGACAAGATGCTGCGCGGCGTCGACATCCTCGCCAACGCGGTGAAGGTCACGCTCGGCCCGAAGGGTCGTAACGTCGTGATCGAGAAGTCCTTCGGCGCTCCGCGCATCACCAAGGACGGCGTCACCGTCGCCAAGGAGATCGAGCTCGAGGACAAGTTCGAGAACATGGGCGCCCAGATGGTGCGCGAAGTGGCCTCGAAGACCAACGACCTCGCCGGCGACGGCACCACCACCGCGACCGTGCTCGCCCAGGCGATCGTCCGCGAGGGCGCCAAGTCGGTGGCCGCCGGCATGAACCCGATGGACCTGAAGCGCGGCGTCGATCAGGCCGTCGCCAAGGTGATCGAGCACCTCAAGGCCTCGTCCAAGAAGATCGCCACCTCCGCCGAAGTGGCGCAGGTCGGCACGATCTCTGCGAACGGCGACAAGGAAGTCGGCGAGATGATCGCCAGCGCCATGCAGAAGGTCGGCAACGAGGGCGTCATCACGGTCGAGGAAGCCAAGAGCTTCGAGACCGAGCTCGAAGTCGTCGAGGGCATGCAGTTCGATCGCGGCTACCTGTCGCCGTACTTCGTGACCAACGCCGAGAAGATGATCGCCGAGCTCGAGGATCCGTATATCCTCATCCACGAGAAGAAGCTCTCCGGCCTGCAGGCGATCCTGCCGGTGCTCGAGGCCGTGGTGCAGTCGGGCAAGCCGCTCGTCATCATCGCCGAGGACATCGAGGGCGAGGCGCTCGCCACGCTCGTCGTCAACAAGCTCCGCGGCGGCCTGAAGGTCGCGGCCGTGAAGGCGCCGGGCTTCGGCGACCGTCGCAAGGCCATGCTCGAGGACATCGCGATCCTGACCAACGGCCAGGTCATCTCCGAGGATCTCGGCATCAAGCTCGAGAACGTCACCCTCGACATGCTCGGCCGCGCCAAGAAGGTCGTGCTCGAGAAGGAAAAGACCACGATCGTGGACGGCTCCGGCGAGAAGGACTCGATCGAAGGCCGCGTCGCCCAGATCAAGGCCCAGATCGAAGAGACCACCTCCGACTACGACCGTGAGAAGCTCCAGGAGCGTCTCGCCAAGCTGGCTGGCGGCGTGGCCGTCATCCGCGTCGGCGGCGCGACCGAGATCGAGGTCAAGGAAAAGAAGGACCGCATCGACGACGCCCTCAACGCCACCCGCGCGGCGGTCGAGGAAGGCATCGTTCCGGGCGGCGGCACCGCTCTGCTGCGCTCCAAGAAGGTGATCGCCGACCTGAAGTTCGACAACGCGGACATCCAGGCGGGCGTGAACATCGTGCTGAAGGCGCTCGAGGCCCCGATCCGTCAGATCTCGGCCAACGCGGGCGTCGAGGGCTCGATCGTCGTCGGCAAGCTGCTGGAGAACGCCTCCGCCACCGCCGGCTTCAACGCCCAGACGGAAGAGTACGTCGACATGATCGAGGCCGGCATCGTCGACCCGACCAAGGTCGTGCGCACCGCCCTCCAGGACGCCGCTTCGGTCGCGTCCCTGCTGATCACCACCGAGGCCATGGTCGCCGAGCTGCCGAAGAAGGACAGCGGCGCTCCGTCGATGCCGGGCGGCGGCATGGGCGGCATGGACTTCTGATCCAGCCCTCACACGGCTTGAAACGCGAAGGCCCCGGAGCGATCCGGGGCCTTTTTTCGTTCGCGCAGCGCCCTGCCCTCCCGCCGGCCGCAGCCCTCGCCTGAAACGCCGCTCGCGTCCGCGCTTGACATATATTCATTTTGCGTCTTAGTTAGACGCACGATAGATATATAGGTGACGGATGACCGAGGCGGAGTTCCTGGAGGCCTATGACGCGAGCGGCTACGAGCGGCTGTCGGTCACGGTCGACCTGATCCTGATGAGCGTGGTCGATCGCCGGCCGGCCGCCCTGCTGCTGCGCCGCGACGCCCATCCCCATCTCGGGCGCTGGTCGCTGCCCGGCGGGTTCGTCCGCGGCGACGAGAGCCTCGACGCCGCGGCGCGGCGGGTGCTCGCGGCGAAGGCGCGGATGACCGACGCCTATGTGGAGCAGCTCTACACCTTCGGCGCCGTCGATCGCGATCCCCGCACGCGGATCGTCAGCGTGGCCTATTTCGCGCTGCTGCCGGCCGACCGTTTCGCAGCCGCCTTGAAGGCCGCGCCGGACCTGACGCTCGCCGAGCTGGTGACGCCGTGGTCCGGGGAGACCGGCGGCCCGGTGGAGGCGCGCTCCACGGACGGCGAGACGCTGCCGCTCGCCTTCGACCACGCCGAGATGCTCGGCCTCGCGATGCTGCGGCTGCGCGGCAAGCTCGACTATTCGGGCGTCGCCTTTGCGCTGCTGCCCGAGCGCTTCACCCTGCGCGCGCTGCAGGACGTCCACGAGGCGATCCTCGGCGTCACGCTGAACAAACCCGCTTTCCGCCGCCGGATGCTCGACGCCGGCCGGCTGGAGGCGACCGGCGAACGTGAGACCGGCGCCTCCTTCCGCCCGGCCGAGCTGTACCGGCTCCGCCCCAACCCACAGACACAGGAGTGATCCACATGGCCTCGATCAGAAGCCTCGGGTTCGTCGCCCAGCTGCGGAGCGACGCGAGCAACCACGTCATCCGCTACCGCAACGGCCGGGTCCGCAAAAGCGGGCGCGGACTGGTGTTCTGGTTCAACCCCGAAACCGCCAGCATCGCCGAACTGCCGATGGACGACCGCGAGATGACCGTGTTCGTCAAAGGCCGCAGCCAGGACTTCCAGAGCATCGCGATCCAGGGCGCGCTGACCTGGCGGGTGGTGGACCCGGAGGTGCTGGCCTCCCGCGTCGACTTCAGCCTCAGCCTCGCGACCGGCGCGCACAAGAGCGAGCCGATCCAGCAGATCGAGACCCGCATCGCCGGCCTCGTCAATCAGGCGACGCTGCAATATCTGGCGCAGGCGCCGGTGCGGGCGCTGCTCGACGCCGGGCCCGAACCGCTCCGCCGCCAGCTGGAGGCGGCGCTGGCGGCGAACCCGGCGCTGGGCGAGATCGGCATCGCGGTCGCGGCCATCCGGCTCACCAACCTCGCCCCGTCGAGCGAGCTCGAGCGGGCGCTGCAGACGCCGACCTTCGAGGCGCTGCAGCAGAAGGCGGACCAGTCCGTGTTCGAACGCCGGGCGCTCGCGGTGGAGAAGGAGCGCGCGATCGCCGAGAACGAACTCGCCAACCGCACCGAACTGGCCCGCCGCGAGACGCTGCTGATCACCCAGGAGGCGGAGAACGCCCGCAACCGCGCGGCCGGCCTCGCCGAGGCCCAGCAGGTGGAGGCCTCGGCCGAAGCGGAGCGCATCCGCATCGTCGAGAGCGCGAAGGCCGAGGCCGAACTGGCGCGGATGGCGATCTACCGCGACCTGCCGCCCGGCGTGCTGCTGGGCTTGGCCGCCCGCGAGCTCGCCGGCAAGCTGGACACGATCGAGCACCTGAACGTGACGCCGGACCTGCTCGCCACCGTGCTGGGCGGGCTCCGTCCGGACACGGCCAGCCTGCCGGCGCGCTGATGGCGACCAACGCGCCCCGCGCGGTCTTCGTCACCCGGGAGACCGACTACGAACGGCTGCTCGCGCGTCACGCCACGCGCGGGCAGGCCAAGTTCTTCCTCGAGACCCGCGGCCAGGACATCGACCTGGTCGAGGACCGCCACCGCCAGATGCACGCGACGCTGCACGCCGCCCGCGCGGCGACGCCGGGCGACTGGCGGCAGGCGGCCGTGGGCCGCGCCGACCTCGACCGCTTCCAGTTCGGCCCCGAGGACGTGATCGTCGTCGTGGGGCAGGACGGGCTGGTGGCGAACGTCGCCAAATATCTCGACGGCCAGCCGGTGCTCGGCCTGAATCCGGCGCCCGACCTCTATGACGGCGTGCTGGCGCGCGTCACCCTCGCCCGCTTCGCGCCGCTGCTGCCCGCAAGCGTCGCGGGCGCCGCGCCGGTCGAACGCCGCACCATGGTGGAGGCGCGGCTCGACACCGGCGAGCGGCTGCTGGCGCTGAACGAGGTGTTCGTCGGCCACCACAGCCACCAGTCGGCGCGCTACCGCATCGCCTGCGCCGGCGCCGCCGAGGACCAGTCCTCGAGCGGGCTGATCGTGGCCTCGGGCACCGGCGCCACCGGCTGGGCACGCTCGATCATGGAGGCGACGCGCACGCCGGTGCCGCTCGATCCGCAGGAACGGGCGGTGGCCTTCTTCGTGCGCGAGCCGTTCCCGAGCGTCGCCACCGGCACGACGCTGCGCGTCGGCAAGCTCCAGAAGGAAAGGCTGGCGGTGATCTCGCGCATGAACGAGGGCGGCGTCATCTTCGCCGACGGCATCGAGCAGGACTTCATGGCCTTCGACTGGGGGCGCGGCGTGACCATCGGCCCGGCCGCCCAGACGCTGCGGCTCGTCACCGGCTGACGCGTCCGGACCGCGGGCCGCGGCCGGGCGGCCTCACGCCGCGGACGCCCGCACCGCAGCCCAGTCCAGCCCGAAGCGCGCCAGATACTTCCGCAGCCGGTCGGCGTCGTTGGCGCTCGCCTTCTTCATCCGGCTCGCGGCGAACAGCGCGCGCCCGGCGGCGCTCGCCGTCGGCTCCCGGCGGCAGACGCGGCGTCGTCCCGGTCCCGGTGGAAGCGGGTCGCGATCCGCGTCGTAGCGCGACAGGTCGATGTCGATGATCGCGCAGGAGCCGGTGGGCGGAACGTCGCCCCGCTCCCGCCGCGGCGGAGACAGCTGCAGGATCTTCGCCGGCACGAACCGCGCCTCGATCAGCAGGAACCAGCAGATCTGCGCCACATGGGCGCCGGTGGTGATGTTGACGAAAGAGTCCTCGGCGTCCGTGTCGAACGGGTAGGCCCGGGCGAGGCCGACGCCACCATGGCGGCCAGCGCGACAAGCTTCATCATCGCGCCAGTCCGATCTGTTTCATGAAGGTCAGATTGTCCTCCAGATGCCAGTTGTCGGTGATCCGGCCGCCTGTCACCCGCAGGATGTCGGTGGCGATGAAGTCGATCGGCTGGCCCTTGCCCGCCGTCCCCATGAAGTCCCCGGTGAAATGGCCGGTGAAGCGCAGGTGGCTCACCACCCGGTCGCCCACCACCAGCCGCTGCACCACTGCGACCTTGAGATCGGGCACGGCGGCAAGAAACGCCTTGCTCGCCGCCGCCGGACCTTGCGGCCCCTGCGGCCGGCCGGGCGGCAGGGTATGGTCGGTGAAGGTCGGCGCGATGGCCTGGTCGAGCAGCGCTTGGCTGCCGTTGTTCCAGAAGCCGTAGAAGGCGTCGACCGGCTTCAGCATCGCCGCGACGGAGGCGCCTGACAGGCTCTTGTCGACGATCAGCTCCTGCGGACGGGCGAGCGCTACCGCGGCATGATCGTCGACCGGCGCGGCGAGCGACGGGCCGGAGAGCGAGAGCAGCGCCAGCGCTGCAAGGGCGATCGGAAAAGCACGCATCATCGGCCCCCTCACGCGATCGTGCCGCCGCCATCCACCGTGACGGTGGCGCCGGTGACGAAGGAATTGGTGGCGACGAACAGGATCGCCTGCGCGATGTCCTCCGCCCGGCCGACGCGGCGGACGGGCAGCCGCTTGGCGGCGCCCTCGAACATCGCCTGCCGGTCGGCTTCCGCCATGCCGCTCCAGAGCTTCGTATCGACAAGGCCCGGCGAGACGGCGTTCACGCGGACCGGCGCCCTCTCCAGGGCGAGCCCGCGTGCCAGAGCCTCCAGCGCCGCGTTGATCGCGCCTTGCAGCACCGAGGAGGCGCTCGGCCGCGTCGAAAGGAAGCCGGAAACAAAGGTCAGCGAGCCGCCATCGTTGATCTTCGCAGCCTTCGCCACGCGATAGGCGCCGAAAAACTTGGAGTTCATCGCGGCCTCGGCATCCGCCTCCGCGAGCCTGGCGACCGAACCGGTCTTCGTCGCAGCGGCGGCGATCACGACGTGGTCGAACGGCGCCTGGCTTCCGAAAAAGGCTGCGATCCTCGTGTCGTCCAGCAGGTCCAGCTCATCGCGGCCCGGGCGCGCGACGTCTGCGCCAGCCGCACTGAAAGCGTCAGCGGCAGCCCCGCCGATCCCTCCCGATGCGCCGACCACCAGCACGCGCTTGTTCTTCAACTCGACCATCCTCAGGATCTCCTCGATTGCTGTCACGCGACGGATCGCGCCCTCGAACGTCGAGGTAGGCGTTGAGATCCGGCGAAGAAGAGCGCAATCGGACGATTGTGCCTCAACCGGCGTTTGACAATGTTAGACGATCTCAACGAACTGCGGACGCTGAGGGCCATCATCGCGGCTGGTTCCCTCTCCGCTGCCGGGCGAGCGCTCGGCGTCAGCCTCGCGGTGGTTAGCAAGCGATTGTCCACGCTGGAGAGGCGCGTCGGCTTGCGGCTGGTCAACCGCACGACGCGCACCCTGTCCCCGACCGACGAAGGGCTGGCGCTCTTCGCCCATCTCGACCGCGTGTTGGAAGAGCTTGACGAGGCCGAGGAGAAGCTCGCCACCGGCCGGGACGAGCCCATAGGCACTCTGCGGGTCACGGCTCCGGTCTCGTTCGGCCGCCGCCACGTCGCGCCGGTGCTGGCCGCGCTGGTCGAGCGCCATCCCCGGCTCGATGCCGTGCTGTCGCTCGACGACCGGCTGGTCGATGTCGGCGGCGGCACGTTCGACGTCGCGATCCGCATCGGCGGCCTCGGCGATACGAGCGCGACCATGCTCAAGCTCGCCGACAATCGCCGCGTGCTGGCGGCCTCGCCCGCTTATCTCGATCGCCGGGGCCGGCCGCGAACGCCGGACGACCTCCCCGCTCACACCTTCCTGCGATACGGCGACGGCATCGCGCCCTGGATGCTGCACGGTCCCCACGATGCGACCGCGACGATCGCGGCCACCCCACGCCTGCGCGTCGACAATGGTGACGCGCTCCACGACTGGTGCCTCGCCGGACACGGCGTCATGATGAAGTCGGTCGTCGACATGGGTGACGACCTCGCCGCCGGACGGCTTGAGCAGGTGCTGCCCGGCTGGAGCGGCGGCGCGATGCCCATCGTCGCTCTGTTCGCCAGCCGCCACCATCAACCCCGCAAGCTGCGCGCCTTCCTCGACGCCATGGCGGAAGCGATGCGGCGTTAGAGAGCTATAGTGCTCATCCGCGTCCAGCCGGGCCCGCCATCATGGGCCCGTAGCTCAGCGGATAGAGCAGGGGCGAGCGGCTGCCGCAAGGTGGCCCGCGCCAGACGTTTCGTCGAACTTGTCGTCACGGCCTCCGCCCTCGATCGCGGGCGCGGCGAACGCCAGCGGGACTACAGGTAGAGCGTCCGCCGGACACGGCGGGAGGTCGGCGGCTCATATCCGCCCCCGGGAGACCGGGTAGCTCAAAGATGTCCCGCGCCCTCACTTGTCGCCGCGACCTTGCCGAATGAAACGCGCGGACACGACGCGTAAGGAGACGCGCCATGATCACTGGAAAAACGCTCATCGACTGGGGCTTCGCCCCCGGCCCCTGGTTCGCCGAGGGGATCGCCGCCGCGCAGGCGGCGGCCGAGCGCGGCGAGGACCCGCGCGCGGCCGCTGCTGCGCGTGCTCCGAAGCAGCGCCCGCAGCGCGCAATGAGCGCGCCGGGCGCCCTGCCCTACCACCTCAACATCCGCGCCGAGAACGACGGCGACGCGGCGAACATCGCCAATGTGGAGGCGCATATGGCCGAGCTGATGCGCGTGCCGACGGTCCGCGCCGGCGCGGTGATGCCGGACGCCTGCCCCGCCGGCCGCGCGCCGGGCACGATCCCCGTAGGCGGCGTGGTCGCGACCGAGAACGCCATCCATCCGGGCTTCCACTCCGCCGACATCTGCTGCTCGATGGCGCTGACCTCCTTCGCCAACGCCGACCCGACCGCGCTTCTCGACGCAGGCATGACGCTGTCCCATTTCGGCGGCGGCGGACGGCCGCGCGGCGCGCAGATCCGGCCCCCGGCCGAGATCCTTCAGGCGATGGAGGCGAACCCGTTCCTGAAGACGGTCACCTCGGCCGCGATCGAGCATTTCGCCACCCAGGGCGACGGCAACCACTTCTTCTCCGTGGGCCGCCGCGCCTCGACCGGCGAGGTGACGCTCGTCACCCATCACGGCTCGCGCAAGCCGGGGGCGCTGCTCTACAAGGCCGGCATGGCGGCGGCCGAGGCGACGCGGCGCGCGGTGTCGCCCGAGACGCCGAGCCACAACGCCTGGATCGAAGCCGACACCCCGGAGGGCGAAGCCTATTGGGAGGCGCTGCAGATCATCCGGCTGTGGACCAAGGCGAACCATTACGCCATCCACGACCTCGTGGCCGAGGCGCTCGGGCTGAAGCCGGTCGATCGGTTCTGGAACGAGCACAACTTCGTCTTCCGCCGGACCGACGGCCTGTTCTACCACGCCAAGGGCGCGACGCCGGCCTATGACGGCTTCAGCGCCGACGACAGCGGCCTGACGCTGACGCCGCTCAACATGGGCGAGCCGATCCTGATCACCCGCGGGCGGAACGCGCCGAATGGTCTCGGCTTCGCGCCTCACGGCGCCGGGCGCAACTTCAGCCGCTCGGCGTTCCTGAGGGCCCAGACCGAGACGCCGGCCGACCAACTCGCCGCCATCCGCCAGCGGATCGACGCGCGCTTCTTCAGCGGGATCCCCGACGCCTCGGAGCTTCCGGCCGCCTACAAGAACGCCGACACGGTGCGCGCGCAGATCGCCGCGTTCGGCCTTTGCGATGTGGTGGACACGGTGGAGCCGATCGGCTGCATCATGGCGGGCGACTGGCAGGCCAACGCGCCGTGGCGCAGGACGAAGGCCGCGCGCGACACGCAAGCCGACAGCGTCGGATGAAACGAGCACTCCGGTCGGGCAAACGGCAAACGTCTTCGACGCCGTCTTACGGCGCCGGAGACGCGGACCGACGGACCGGGGTCCGCCCACTCACACGTCGAGGTTGGCGACGGTGAGGGCGTTGTCCTGGATGAACTCGCGGCGGGGCTCCACCACGTCGCCCATCAGCTTGGTGAAGATGTCGTCGGCCTCATCGACCTCCTTCACCTTCACCTGCAGCAGCGAGCGGACGTTGATGTCGAGCGTGGTCTCCCACAGCTGGTCCGGGTTCATCTCGCCGAGGCCCTTGTAGCGCTGCAGCGTCAGGCCTTTGCGGCCGGCGGCGAGCACGCCCTCCACCAGCGCGGAGGGGCCGTGGACGGCGGTGGCGTCGTCCTTGCGCAGCAGGTGCGGCGTCGCGCCGTAGATCGCCCGCAGCGTCTCCGCGTGCTCGTCCAGCCGGCGGGCGTCGGCGGTGGCGATCAGCGCCGCGTCGATGGTCGCGGCCTCCCGCACGCCGCGCACGGTGCGGGCGAAGGTGAAGCCCTCCTCGCTCGCGGTCCCCGTCCAGCCGCGCTCGGTCTCCTCCGCCAGCGCGTCGAGCCGGCGGGCCACGTCGTCCGCCATGCCCTGCGCCTCGTCCGGGTTGCGCAGGATGTCCGCGCCAAGCGCGCCGGCGATCGCCGCCTGCTCCACCACCGTGCGCCGGTAGCGCGAGTGCAGCCCGCCCAGCAGCGCGCGGATCTGGCGCGCTTCGTCCACCACGGCGCGCAGGTCCGCGCCGGAGCGCACCTCGCCGTCCGCGAGCTTCAGCGACACGCCGTCGAGACCGGTCCCGATCAGGTAGTCCTCGAGCGCGCGCTCGTCCTTCAGATACTGCTCGGAGCGGCCGCGGGTGACTTTGTAGAGCGGCGGCTGGGCGATGTAGATGTGGCCGCGCTCCAGCAGCTCCGGCATCTGGCGAAAGAAGAACGTGAGCAGCAGCGTGCGGATGTGGCTGCCGTCCACGTCGGCGTCCGTCATGATGATGATCTTGTGGTAGCGCAGCTTGTCGACGTTGAACTCCTCGCGCCCGATGCCGGTGCCAAGCGCGGTGATCAGCGTGCCGATCTCCTGGCTGGACAGCATCTTATCGAAGCGCGCCCGCTCCACGTTCAGGATTTTGCCGCGCAACGGCAGCACCGCCTGGAAGGCGCGGTCGCGGCCCTGCTTGGCGGAGCCGCCGGCGGAGTCGCCCTCGACCAGAAACAGCTCGGACTTGGCCGGATCGCGCTCCTGACAGTCGGCGAGCTTGCCCGGCAGCGAGGCGATGTCGAGCGCGCCCTTGCGGCGGGTGAGCTCCCGCGCCTTGCGGGCGGCCTCGCGGGCAGCCGCGGCCTCGGCGACCTTCTGCACGATGGTGCGGCCCTCGTTCGGGTGCTCCTCGAACCAGACGCCCAGCGCCTCGTTGACCAGATTCTCCACCGCCGGCCGCACCTCGGACGACACCAGCTTGTCCTTGGTCTGGGACGAGAACTTCGGATCCGGCACCTTGACGGAGAGCACGCAGGTCAGGCCCTCGCGGGCGTCGTCGCCGGTGAGCGAGACCTTCTCCTTCTTCAGCACGCCGGACGACTCGGCGTAGCCGTTCACCTGCCGGGTGAGCGCCGCGCGCAGGCCCGCGAGATGGGTGCCGCCGTCCCGCTGGGGGATGTTGTTGGTGAAGCACAGCACGTTCTCGTGGTAGCTGTCGTTCCACCACAGCGCCACCTCGACGCCGATGCCGTCCTTCTCCGCCCGCAGCACCACGGGGTTCTGGAGCAGCGGCTGCTTGGCGCGGTCGAGATAGCGCACGAAGGCCTCGACGCCGCCCTCGTAGAACAGCTCCTCGCGCTTCGGCTCCACGCCGCGGGCGTCGGTGAGCACGATGCGCACTCCCGAGTTCAGGAAGGCGAGCTCGCGCAGGCGGTGCTCCAGCGTGGCGTAGTCGAATTCGATCACGCCGGTAAAGGTGGCCTTGCTCTCGGCGTCGCCGGTGTGGGGCAGGAAGGTCACCTCGGTGCCGCGCTTGCCGGCGGCCGCGCCGGTGACGGCGAGAGGGGCGTCCGCCACGCCGTGGGTGAAGGACATCTCGTGGGCCTTGTCGTCGCGCCAGATGCGCAAGGCGAGCTTGACCGACAGCGCGTTCACCACCGAGACGCCGACGCCGTGCAGGCCGCCGGACACCTTGTATGAGTTCTGGTCGAACTTACCGCCCGCGTGCAGCTGGGTCATGATGACCTCGGCCGCCGAGACCCCCTCCTCCGCATGGATGCCGACCGGGATGCCGCGGCCGTTGTCGGTCACGGTGCAGGAGCCGTCCGGGTTCAGCGTCACGGTCACGAGGTCGGCCCAGCCGGCCAGCGCCTCGTCGATGGCGTTGTCCACCACCTCGTAGACCATGTGGTGCAGGCCCGAGCCGTCGTCGGTGTCGCCGATGTACATGCCCGGCCGCTTGCGCACGGCGTCCAGCCCCTTGAGCACGCGGATGGAATCCGCGCCGTAGTCCTCGGCGCCGCCGTTTGCGGAGTGGTCGGTCATGGTCAGGTCTCCTCGCGGTGGGCCCGGCCGCGCGGGGAACGGCGGCGGGGCCGGCGAAGGCTCAGGCGAGCGGCAGCGACGGGCGCCCGGAATCAACGGGCGCGGATCGCTCTTTTTAGCCAAAGACCATGGCGAAAGCGAGCTTCGCGGGCGGATTTCCGCGAGCCGCCGGCCGCTTTCCACCGTCTGGAAAATGAGGGCGCGCGGCCGGCCGACGTCAGCTCGCGGCGACGCCCGCCGCCGCCGCGCCCATGGTGGCGCCGGAGACGCGGTTGAGCAGGCGCCG
>NZ_JBHTMX010000009.1:0-40998 GCF_042679725.1 Methylopila musalis | reverse complement strand
GAGCGCGCGCAGAGCCGTCACCGTCTCCGCCGCCGTCTCCAGCCGGCAGGGGGCGGCCGCGGCGGCGGGGAAGGGCGCGCAGGCGATCAGCAGCGCCGCGACGCTCCGGCGGCGTGGCGCGGGGGAGGGGACCGAGGCTTTCACCCGGCCATGATCGGCCGGGTCGGGTGGACGCGTGGTTAACCCCGGTTCACAACACCACGATGCCGGCGTGTTTGGCCTTGTTGTCCGGCTCCACATGGATGGTGACGATCATGTCGGCGTCCTCGGCGTGGGGCGCGCGCTCCACCCGGTCGCAGATGTCGTGGGCGTCGGTGACGCGCATGTCGCCGGACACGACCAGATGGAAGTCCACGAAGGTCAGCCGCCCCGCCTGCCGGGTGCGCAGGTCGTGGGCCTCGATCGCCCCGTCCGCGTTGGCGGCGATCACCGCCTTGATGCGCTCAACCGTGTCGTCGTGGGCCGCCTCGTCCATCAGCCCGCCGACCGACGAGCGCACCAGCTGCGCGCCCGACCACAGCACGTTGACCGCGACCACGCAGGCGATCGCCGGATCGAGCCACGGCTGGCGGAAGAACAGCGCCGCCGCGATGCCGATCAGCACGCCGACGGAGGACACCACGTCGGACAGGAGATGCTTGCCGTCCGCGACGAGGGCTGGCGAGCGCAGCGCCCGGCCGCGGCGCAGCAGCAGCAGGCACCAAGCCGCGTTGATCGCGCTCGCCGCGAGGCTGGCGGCGAGGCCGAGCGGCGTGAGCTCGAACGTCCGCGGGTTCTGGAACGCGTTCCACGCCTCGTTGAGGATCGCGCCGGCGGCGACGATGATCAGCGCGCCCTCGACCACCGCCGAGACGTACTCGGCCTTGTGGTGGCCGTAGGGATGGTTGCGATCGGGCGGCGTGGCGGAGACGCGCACGGCCACGAAGGCGCCGATGGCGGCGGCCACGTTCACCACGCTCTCGGCCGCGTCCGAATAGAGCGCGACCGAGCCGGTGAGCAGATAGGCGACCGACTTGAGCGCCAGCACGGCGACGCCCACGACGATGCTGCCGAGGGCGATTTTCTGGGTGGTGTCCATCGAAGCGTTCCGCATGTCGCCTTGGGGGGAGGCGTCAGGCGCTGCGATTAGACGTCGGAACGCGGCGCTTCAACGCCTATCTTCGCCACTGCGAAGCGCATGCAGAAGGCCGCCGCGCCGGCCCGCAGCCTCAGCGTCCGGCATCCGCTTATCGCTTGATCGAGCTCCCCGCCTTGGCGCATAAAGCGGAAGCGGGCGCCACGCGCCCGCGTGCCGGCCGCCGACGCCACGCCTCCCGGTAGCTCAGCAGGATAGAGCAACGGTTTCCTAAACCGTAGGTCAGGGGTTCGAATCCCTTCCGGGAGGCCAGGGCGGCGCGTAAGGCGTTGTTTTTAAACGTCTTTTCACAAGGTTTGGGAGCCGGGTCCGGGACAGTTGCTTCCGATGCGTCCCGTGTTCGGCCGGGCGATCAGCACTTCCGTATCGGGCGCGCCGCCTTGCCGGCGATGACGGGTCTGGCGACGGCCCAGGCGCGAAAGATGGCGTCGTGGCAGCCCCAGGCTTCGCTTGTGAGGATGCGGGCGATGACGGCGTTTCCGTTGCGCGTCGCCCCCGACGCGATGACGCGGTCGCCGGGAAGCGCCGCCTCGATCTCCTCCTCGATGCCGTCGGGCAGATCGGGCGCGTGCAGGATCACGGTCGCCGAATGCGTCGCGCCGTCCCAGAGGCGTCGAAGCGCGCCGACCTCCTCCCCCTCGCAGATGAGGCGGTCGGTCAGCACCGGCGCGCCAGCGACCGTCACCTCGAACTCCGAGAACAGGCCGTCGAACGCGAAGGCTTCGCCGTCGCCGTAATGAACGCGGCCGGCCGCGATCACGTCGGTGGCGAACAGGCGGGAGGTCGGTTCGAGCGCGATGCGGGTGCGCCGTTCCACCCGCGAGCGGGCGAAGGGGATCGACTCGTCCGGGCAGTATTCCAGCAGCGACCCGGCCCCGACCGTGATGTCCACCAGCTCGCGCGAAGTCCCGCCCTCGGGGCACTTGTAGAACTTGCTCGCCGCCGTCGTGGTGATGAGCGCCCGGGCCCCGTCCTCGATCGTGCCGTGCAGCTCGGCGACGTCGCCCTCCACGAAGCCGCCGCCGCTGTTGATCAGCAGCAGGAACGGCTGGTCGTCGGCGTCCTGGTAGTGGCAGCCCTGCCACTGATAGGGGATGCGCCACGAGCGCGGATCGACCTCGGTGCGTCCGTTGCGGAGCACGGCGTGGAGGTTCATCAGCGCGTGCTTGCCGACGATCCAGTCGGGCTGGGGCAGGACGACCTTCATCACGCGGCCTCCTCGAACAGCACGTCGCGCTCGATCCAGGCGACCACGTCGGAGAGGCCGACCCCGCGCTTCATGTCCGTGAAGATGTAGGGCTTGCCCGGCCGCATGCGGGCCGCGTCCCGGTCCATCACGTCGAGGTCGGAGCCCACATACTGGGCGATGTCGATCTTGTTGATGATCAGCAGCGGCGACCGTGTGATGCCGGGTCCGCCCTTGCGCGGGATCTTCTCGCCCTCGCCGACGTCGATGACGTAGATGTGGCTGTCGGCGAGCTCCGGGCTGAAGGTCGCCGCGAGATTGTCGCCGCCGCTTTCGATGAAGATGATCTCGAGGTCGGGAAAGCGGCTCACGAGCCCCTCGACCGCCACCATGTTCATGGACACGTCCTCGCGGATCGCGGTGTGGGGGCAGCCGCCGGTCTCCACCCCGACGACGCGGGACGGGTCGATCGCGCCGCTTTTCACGACGAAGTCGGCGTCCTCCCGGGTGAAGATGTCGTTGGTGATGACCGCGATGGAGCGATGCGGCCCCATGGCGCGGCAGAGCTGAACCAGCAGAGCCGTCTTTCCGGAGCCCACAGGGCCGCCGATGCCGATGCGGAGCGGCTTTCTCATGATGCGCCTCCTTGCCTTCTGCTGTCCGGGGTCACGAGATGCAAAGCCGTGTCGCCAGCCGCTCGTGCCGCATGGCGGCGGCGTCGAGCGCCGCGTAGGTCGAGCACATGCGGTCCGGCGTCCGGGTGCGGGCGATCGCCACGCACTCGTCGATCAGGGGACCTGCGGCGGTGATGATGCGCTGGGCGTCGACCTGTCCGAGCGGCGTCAGCCGCTGCGCGACCGCGACGAGGTTCGAGAAGCCGCTCCAGAGATAGCTCGTGACGGTCTCCGTCTCGCCGAGCGCGAGGCCCGCGCCCGCGACGCCGTAGATGACCGCGTGATGGCCCTCGCAACGACCCTCGGACATCATCGCCTGATAGCGCCGCATGCCTTCGAGTTCGAAGATGTCGCGGCAGGCCGCGAGCAGCGCCTTGCCGGTCATCACCGAGGCCGCTCGGGTCTCCCGCGCGAGCTTCAGCGCGCCGAGCCGGACGTCGAGGTCCACGAGCGTCTCGGCGTCGCCGTCGAGCGCCGCGCGGTAGGACTGGACGACCGCGACCGCGTCGCAGGTCGCGATGCCGTGGCGCAGCCAGTCGCGGCAGCGGCGCTCGGCCTCCCGCCAGTCGGTCACCACCCCGTCGTAGATCCAGGTCTCGAAGCCGCAGGAATGGGTGAAGGCGCCGGTCGGAAACGAGGCGTTGGTGAGCTGGAGCAGCGCGAGCAGCCGGTCGCCGCCGTTGCCTTTCGGCCGGAAGGCGGCGGCCGCCGCCTTATCCCCGGCGGGCGGACGCCGCGCCATGCGGGTGGTGATGGTGGCCGTCGTCATGGTGGTGAGGGTGGCCTTCGTGGGAGGGGGCGTGATGGTGATGCGCGCCTGCGGCCCCGAAGCGGCGCCCGACGAAGGGCCGCGAGGTTTCCTCGATCGAGACGTCGAGGCCGCGCAGCATCTGGAGCGCCATCGGGTCGTAGGGCGTGAGCACGCCGCCCTCGAGAAACCGCGCCGGCCGGTGCAGATTGCCGAGCTGGTAGCAGGCGGCGCTCCAGGCGATGGCGTCGCTCCGCGGGGTCAGCCAGAGCAGGCGCTCGTCGGCGGCGCGCACCACCACGGCGGTCGGGCCCTCCCGCAGCAGAACGTCGCCGTCCTGAAGCTCGAACCCGCGCGGCAGCGACACCCGCATGTGGCGCCCGCCGGTCGTGTGCGCCGAGAAATGCGCGCTGGCGCGCTCCTCGGAGGTGAGCGGAAGCTCGTCGACGATTTCGGGGAATGGGCCGCTGTCGAGCGGCGCCGCGAGCTGTGTGACGACCGTCATCGGGCGCCTCAGCGGAAGTAGTAGAGCTGGGTCAGGGGCAGCGTCTTCGCCGGCTTCACAGTCACGCGCGCGCCGTCGATGTAGACGTTGTAGGTCTCCGGATCGATCTCGATGTTGGGCATGTAGTTGTTGAGGTACATGTCGCGCTTCGAGATCGTGCGGGTGCCCCTCACCGGCATCAGCGTCTGGTGGGTCCGCAGCCGCGTGTCGAGCCCGGCGTCGATCGCGGCCTGCGTCACGAACGAGTAGCTGAGCCGCGCCGGGTTGGCGCCGAGCGAGCCGTATTGCGGGCGGTACTTGAGCGGCTGGCAGGTCATCAGAGAGCCGGCGGGATCGCCCATCACCGCATGGGTGATGAAGCCGCCCTTCACGGTGGTCTCAGGCTTGGCGATGAACATCTTCGGCCGCCAGAACACGAGGTCCGCCAGCTTGCCCGGCGCGATCGAGCCGACATACTTGTCGACGCCGAAGGTGATCGCCGGATTGATGGTGACCTTCGAGAGGTAGCGGCGGATGCGGTAGTTGTCGTTGCCGATCCCGTCCTCCGGCAGCCGGCCGAACCGCATCTTGTTGACGGCGGCGAGCTGGAAGGCGCGCTGGGCGCTCTCGGCGGCGCGGCCGACGCCCTGGCTGTCCGAGCCGATCATCGAGATCGCGCCGAGGTCGTGCAGAACATCCTCCGCCCGCATGGTTTCGGCGCGGGCGCGGCCCTGGATGAAGGCCATGTCGGTCGGCACCGACTTGTTGAGATTGTGACATGTGATCAGCATGTCGATTTCTTCGTCATAGGTGTTGATCGAGAACGGATTGGTCGGGTTCGTGGAGCTCGGCAGGCAGTTCGGCTCCATCACGCAGCGCATGATGTCGGGGGCGTTGCCGCCGCCCGCGCCTTCGGCGTGGTAGATGTGCATGACGCGGCCGTTGATGGCGGCGAGCGTGTCCTCGTAGTAGCCGGTCTCGTTCAGGGTGTCGGCGTGGACCTGCACCTGGAAGTCGAGCTCGTCGGCGAGGTCCATGCAGGTCTCGATCGAGGCCGGCGAGGACGACCAGTCCTCGTGGATCTTCAGGCCCGTCGCGCCGCCGAGGATGACCTGCTCCTCCAGCGCGCCCTTGGTGGCGGCGTTGCCCTTGCCGAAGTTGCCGAAGTTCAGCGGAATGTCCGCCATCGCCTCCAGCATGCGGTGCAGGTTGAACACGCCGGGGCATTCGATGCCGACGGTCTTTGGCCCCGAGCCGCCGCCGATCACCGTGGTGAAGCCGGAGTTCTGGTACTCGAACAGCTGCTGCACGCTGTCGAAATGCGGGTGGATGTCGACGAAGCCGGGCGTGACGATCATACCCTCGACCGACAGGATGTCGGTGTTCGGCGAGACGATCAGGCCGGGCGTGATGTTCATCACGTCCGGATTGCCGGACTTGCCGACGCCCACGATCAGCCCGTCCTTGATGCCGATGTCGCCCTTCACGACGCCGAGCACCGGATCGATGATGACGGCGTTGGTGACGACGAGGTCGAGCGCGCCGTCCCGGGCCTTCCACTTCGAGGCCTGGCCCATGCCGTCGCGGATGGTCTTGCCGCCGCCGAACACGAGCTCGTCGCCGTAGGTCGTGTAGTCGTGCTCGATCTCGGCCACGAGGCCGGTGTCGGCGAGGTGGATCTTGTCGCCCGTGGTGGGGCCGTACTGAGCCGCGTATTCCGGCCGGCTGATCTTGATGCTCATGAGGGTCTGATCCGGGCTGGCGTTGCGGACGTCACGACTTGTCGGACGTGAAGCGGTCGTCGGGCCGCTTGCGGGTCTTGAAGCGCTCGCCCTCGAAGCAGTAGCCGTGGGCTTTCAGCTTCTGCATCGTCAGATCCTTGATGATCTCGGAGCGGACGGTGCCGTTGGTCATGTTGTTCATGCCGTAGGCGACTTCGCGGCCCACATAGGTGGTGAGCTGCACCTTCCGGCTCTGCCCCGGCTCGAAGCGCACCGCGGTGCCGCTCGCGATGTCGAGCCGCATGCCGAAGGCGGCCTCGCGGTCGAACGCCATCGCGCGGTTGCATTCGGCGACGTGATAGTGCGCGCCGATCTGGATCGGGCGGTCGCCGGTGTTCACCATCACGAGCTCGATGGTGCGGCGGCCGGCGTTGATCTCGATGTCGCCCTCGGCGAAGTCGATCACGCCGACGTTCTCGGGCGTTCCCACCTCGAACGCCTCGGAGGGCGTGATCGACGTCGGCAGGGGCGGGCGGGTCCAGTTGGCGGCCATGTCGCTCTCCGGATGTGTCGGGTTGGGGCGGGGATGCGCCGGCTCAGTCGCGGATGGGGTTCATGACGGTCACGAGCTTCGTGCCGTCGGGGAACAGCGCCTCGACCTGCAGGATCGTGAGCATCTCGGGCACGCCCACCATCACGTGCTTCCGCTGCAGGATGGTCGCGCCATACTCCATCATGTCGGTCAGCATCGGGATCACGCCTTCCCGGGCGCGCTCCAGGATTTCATCGCTGATGACGGCGATCGCTTCGGGGTAGTTGAGGGCGACGCCCTTCTCGAGCCTCCGGCGCGCCATTTCGGCGGCGGCCCAGATCTGGATGCGTTCTTCTTCGCGGAGCGTGAGATGCATGGTCTCCGTGTCCTGCTTCTGGGGCGGGAGCCGCGCGGGGCGGACGGATTGGGAATGAGAGAGATGGACGGCCCCGGATCGGCGGACGATCCGCGCTCCGGGGCCGGCGTCGTCAGGCCGCGCCGGTCAGGATCGCGGCGCCGGCGATCGCGAAGGCGCCGCCCGCAAGCCGGAACAGCGTCGGCCGCACGGTCGGCGCGAGGCCGCGGGCGGCCCGTCCGAGGCCGACGCCCGCCAGATGCAGCAGGCCGGTCGCCAGCAGGAAGCCGAGGCCATAGGAGAGCGCGTTCGCGGCGCCCGGCATCTCCGCGCCGTGGGCGTGGCCGTGGAAGATCGCGAAGAAGCCGACCATCGCGGCGGCTGCGACCGACGACAGGCCGATCCCGAAGGCGAGCACGAGGCCGAGCGCCAGCACCGAAAGGCCGATCCCAAGCTCCACGAAGGGGACGTCGACCCCGGCCATGCCGAGCGCGCCGCCCACGGTCATCATGCCCATGAAGGCGAGCGGGGTCGCCCACAGCGCACGGCCGCCGAGCTGCGCCGCCAGAACGCCGACCGCGACCATGGCCAGCACATGGTCGGCGCCGCCGACCGGATGCTCGAACCCGTGCGCGAACCCGTCCACATGGCCGCCCACATGGGCGAACGCGGCCGTCGGGAGCATCGTCAAACCGACGCCGAGCAAAGCTTTCTTCATGTCACGGCCTCCAGCCCAAAAGGAGCGAACGGGAGCACGCAGCGAGGCTTGGCGCAGCCGTTCAGCTAGACGTTCCGGGCGGGGCTTCGGTCCATAGGACGACCCGCCGGTTGGCCGAAAGTGAAGCTCGTCGCCGGCTGACTGGCATCCTCCCCTTTTGGGTAGCGTGAAGCTCCAAAACCGCCTTGCTACGCTTCCGCGGCGATTGTCTAGCCTAAATATCTAGGAGAGCGGTGATGAAGCATTCCACACGACGAGGCCTGTCATCGTCGCTCCTCGCGGTCGCGCTGCTCGGCGGCGCGGCGTTCGCGGGTCCCGCGATGGCCAAGGACAAGATCACGGTCTGCGCGATCGACGATCTGTCGGGCGACTTCTCGATCATGTCGACGCCCAAGACCTACGGCTACAAGCTCGCGGTCAAGGAGATCAACGACGCCGGCGGCGTCGAGGTCGACGGCGCCAAGAAGCTGATCGACCTCATCCAGTATGACGGCCAGTCGGACGTGAAGCGCTACCAGGAGCTCGCGCAGCGCTGCGTGTTCGAGAACGAGGCCAACGTGGTCATGGCCGGCTACACCGGCGCCGAGCGCGAGGCGGCCCGCAAGGAGGTCGTCCGCAACAAGACGATCTACTGGCACAACAACCAGGGCGAAGGCGGCATCGCCGACCGCTACTCGTTCTTCGCCGGCCCGACGCCCGAGCAGCAGGTGCTGCCGGCGATCAAGTACATGGTCGAGAACATCGGCCCGCGCATGACCTTCATCGGCGCGGACTACAACTTCTGCCGCGCGATCGGTCAGTGGGTCCGCGTCGCCGCCGGTCTCGCCGGCGGAAAGATCGAGATGGACGAGTACTTCCCCTTCGGCGTCTCGCAGTGGCAGGCGACGATCGACAAGATCAAGGGGATCAAGCCCGACTTCCAGGTCCATTGCCTGGTGGGCGCCGATCAGGTGCAGTTCTACCCGCAGGCCCAGGCCGCCGGCCTCAAGACGCCGGTGTGGTCCAACGTGACGATCTCCGACGGCTACGAGCACAAGCGCTTCGCGCCGCCGTCGCTCGCCAACATCTTCGTGCCGCCGGGCTACATCGAGGACGTGCCGGGCGAGGCCAGCAAGGCGTTCTCGGCCAAGATCCGCGCGATGTTCCCGAACGTCGCCTATGTCAACGAGCACGCCGCCTTCGGCTATGTCGCCGTCAAGGCGATGGCGGAGGCCTGGAAGAAGGCCGGCACCACCGACACGGAAAAGACCATCGCGGCGCTCGAGAGCGACATCTCGATCCCGGACGCGCCCGGCGGTCCCTGGACCCTGCGCGGATTGCAGCATCACGCCGCGATGCCGACCTACCTGTTCAAGGTCAATGACGATCACACGCTGAAGCTCGTCTCCGAGCTTGGGGTCAACGAGCCGACCTTCCTCACCGAGATCGGCGTCGACATGCGCAAGAAGGCGCCGAACCGCCAGTTCCTGCCGCCGGACAACCCGGCCTGGAAGAAGTTCTTCGCGCCGACCTCGAACTGACGCGACGTCACGGGGCTCCCGCGCCATCCCCGGCGCGGGAGCCTTTCACGCGGGCGAAACGCCCGGCATCCGCATCGCGGGGACCCACATGGAATTCACCGGCCAGATCGTCAGCTGGGGCTACCAGTATCTCGACAACACCGCCTTCCTGCTGCTTGCGGCGGCGGGTCTCGTGCTGATCTACGGGATGATGGGCGTCATCAACATGGCGCACGGGGAGCTGATGATGATCGGAGCCTATGTGGCGGCCGGCGCCTTCCACGCCGGCGCCCCGGCGCCGGTCGCGATCGCGGCCGCCGGCCTCGGCGCGGGGCTCGCGGGCGTCGTCATGGAGCGCCTCGTGGTCCGGCGCTTCTACAACAAGCTGCTGTCGTCGCTGGTGGTGACCTGGGGCCTGAGCCTCATCATCAGCCAGGGCACGCTTCTGCTGCTCGGGCCCTCGATCCAGAACCTGCCGACGCCGTTCGGCAGCTTCTCGGTCGGCGGCTTCTCGTTCGGAACCTACCGGATGGTGCTGTTCGCGGTCGCGATCGGCCTGATCGTCGGCGTCTGGGCGCTGTTCCGCTACACCGCCTTCGGCGTCGCCGCGCGCGCCGCCATGGAGAACCCGCGCATGGCCGCGGCGCTCGGCGTCGACACCCAGCGCATCTACACCGCGACCTTCGCGATCGGATCGGCGCTGGGCGGAATCGCGGGCGCCATGTTCGCCCAGACCGCGGCCATCTCGCCGTTCTTCGGCCAGACCTACACGCCGATGGCCTTCATCACCGTTGTGATGGGCGGCAGCGCCAACGCGATCCTCGGCCTGATCTACGCCTCGCTCAGCCTCGCGGGCGTCCAGACGATCGCCTCGAACGTCTTCAACGTCTATGTCGGCTACGTCTCCATGATGGCGGCGGCCTTCGTCGCCCTGCTGCTGATGCCGTCCGGAATCTCGGACTTCGTCGAGCGCCGGCGCGCCCGCGCGATGGAGCGCTGAACCGCCATGACCGGATCGTTTCTCACCCGCGCCGTCTCGTCGCTGAACGGACCGCAGACGCTCGGCAATTCGCGCTTGTTCTGGAGCGCCTGGGGGATCGCCGTCGCGCTTCTCGTCGCCCTGCCGTTCTTCGCCTCCCGCTACGAGGTGCTGACCGCGAGCAACTTCCTCATCTCGTCGATCCTCGCGCTCAGCCTCTGCCTGATCTGGGGCTATTGCGGCATCCTGAGCCTCGGCCAGGCGGCGTTCTTCGGCATCGGCGGCTACGCCTACGGCGTCGTCGGCATCAACCTGATCGAGCGCATGGGCGACACCAATCTCGCGCTCGTCGCCGGCGCGCTGGTTCCGGCGGCCTTCGCGGCCGTCGTCGGCGGGCTGATGTTCTACAGCCGGCTGAAGGGCGTCTATGTGGCGATCCTGATGCTGGTGGTCTCGCTGCTGCTCGGTCTGTTCATGCGCCAGACCGCCGATCCGTCTTACACCATCGGCGGGGCCTATCTCGGCGGCATGAATGGGCTCGGGCCCGCCACAGCGAACGATCCGTCGCTGCCGAGCCTCACGCTGGGTGTGCTCGGCCACGCGATCGAGATCGACGGGCGCGGCCGGAACTTCTACTGGCTCGTTCTCGGGATCGGCGTCGCGATCTATCTCGGCCTGCGCGGGCTCGTGAATTCGAGCTTCGGCTACCTTCTGGTCGCAGTGCGCGAGGACGAGCGGCGCGTCGAGACCTTCGGCTACGACGTCCGGCTGGTGCAGCTCGGCGTGTTCTGCCTGTCGGCCGCGCTCGCGGGCTTCGCGGGCGCGCTTTACACGGCCTGGGGCACGTACATCCACCCCGACGGCTTCAGCGTCGCGCCCAACATCCTCGTGGTGATCTGGGTCGCGGTCGGCGGCCGCAGGGACCTCACGTCGACCGTCGTCAGCACGCTGGCGCTGAGCTGGATCTCGATCGAGCTGTCGGCCTGGGGCGAGATTTCGCTGCTTGCGCTCGGGGCCATTCTGGTCGCGGCGATGCTCGCGGCGCCCGAAGGCGTCGCGGCGACGCTCGGCGCGTGGATCGGCAGGATCGCCGGCCGCAAGCGCCCGAAGCGCGACGCCGCGGTCGCGGCCCGGCTGGAGGCGGCCCGATGAGCGGCGCGATCCTCTCGGTCCGGGACGTGCACAAGGTCTATGGCGGCGTGCACGCCCTGAACGGCCTGTCGCTCGAGGTGGAGGCCGGCGAGGTGCACTGCGTCGTCGGGCCAAACGGCGCCGGCAAGAGCACCTTCTTCAAGACCCTGATCGGCGTCGAGCGCCCGACCTCGGGCTCCGTGGTCTACAAGGGACAGGACGTCACGCGGCTGCCGGCGTTCCGGCGCGCGCGGCTCGGCCTGTCGGTCAAGTTCCAGAACATCAGCGCCTTCGGCGAGCTGACCGCGCTCCAGAACCTGTTCGTGCCGCTCCGGCGCAACCATCCGAAGGCGGCCATCCCCGAACGCGCCTCGGCGGTGCTCGCGAAGGTCGGGCTGGCGGGCCTTGAGGACGTGGAGGTGCGGCGGCTTTCGCATGGCCAGCAGCAGTGGCTCTCCATCGGCCTGTCGATCGCGGCCGAGCCGGACGTGCTGCTGCTCGACGAACCGGCCGCCGGCCTGTCGGCGGACGAGACCGTGAAGACCGCCGACCTCATCCGCGAGCTGAACGGGCAGGGCATGACCATCATCGTGATCGAGCACGACATGGCGTTCATCCGCAGCCTCAACGCGCGCACCAGCGTCCTGCATTACGGGCGGCTCTTCGCCCAAGGCGCGTTCGATGAGATCGCCGCCAACGCGGACGTCCGCCGCATCTATCTCGGAACCGCATGATGGCCGGGACCCCGCAGCTGTCGCTCTCCTCGGTGCGCTCGGGCTATGGCCGCGCGCCGGTGGTGAACGACGTGTCTCTCTCCGTCGCGACCGGCGAGATCGTCGCGGTGATCGGACGCAACGGCGTCGGCAAGACCACGCTGATGAAGACCGTCATCGGCGAACTGCCGGCGATGGCGGGCTCGATCGGCTTCCGCGGCGTCGACATCACGCGGCTCGACGGGGTGCGCCGCGCCCGGCTCGGCGTCGGCTACGTGCCGCAGGGCCGCGAGGTGTTCGCCCGCATGTCGGTGGCCGAAAACCTCGCGCTCGGCGTCCGGGTCGGCGGCGCGCCGGCGCCGGATTTCGAGCGCGTGTTCGGGTTCTTTCCCGTGCTGAAGAAGCGTCTGTCGCAGGCCGCCGGCTCCATGAGCGGGGGCGAGCAGCAGCAGCTCGCGATCGGCCGCGTCCTGGCGGGCCGGCCGGACATCATCCTGCTCGACGAGCCCTCCGAAGGCGTTCAGCCGAACATCGTTCAGGAGATCGGGCGGATCATCCGGCGCCTGCGCGAGGAGGAGCGGCTCACGGTCCTGATCGTCGAGCAGAACCTCGCGCTGATCCGGGCCGTCGCCGACCGATGCCTCGTCATGGACAAGGGCGTGGTGGTGGGCGAGATCCGGCCGGACGAGCTCGACGACCCCGAGGCGGCCGCGCGGCATCTTGCGATCTGACCGCTCTCAGAGGCGGTTCGGACATCGTCGCAGCGCGCGATTGAAGCTCTCGTCGCGCCCGAGATACGCCCAGGCATCACGCCACCCACGACGTTCCAGACAGCCTGTCAGATCACGCCCATCTGGATCGCGGCGGCGACCGCCTGCGCGCGGTTGCAGGCGTCGAGCTTCCGGATGGCGTTCTTCATGTGCAGCCGCACGGTCTCCACCGAACGCCCGATGATGATCGCCGTGTCGGCCGAGGTCTTGCCGGCCGACGCCCAGCGCAGGCACTCGATTTCACGGGGCGTCAGCTGGACGGACGCGGCGGTCTCGATCTGGTCCTCGAATCCGCGCTCCAGCACGAACTGGGTGAAGGCGTGGGTCAGCCAGTGCAGCGGGTCGCGCGCGGTCGCCTGAACGTTGGTCCAGTTGGCGCCGCTGCGATCCGTGATCGCGCTCACGACCGCGAACCGTCCGGTCGGCAGATGCACCGGCACCGTGATGCCGCGGGACAATCCCAGATCGTTGAGATAGCCGCATGCGGCTTTCTGCTGCGCGGACAGGTTGGGGCGCTCCTGCACCTCCGACCAGTCAAGCGGCATCGTGCCGTCAAAGCATGCACGATAGTACGGATCGACGCGCATGAACTGGCGCCACTCGTCCTCCCAGTGGTCCGGGAAGTTCCGGACGTTCAGCTTGAGAGGAAGCCAGTCGCCGTTCGGAAGACGCGGCGCCCGCGGCATATAGGCGTAGAGAACCTGCGTGAATCCAAGATCCGACGTGATCTCCATGAGGCAATCGAGCGCGGATGCGAAGTCTTCGGCGCGGCTGATGCGCGATCGGAACGACTGGCTTATCGTCTGTGGCGGGAAGCTCATGGTTCCTCCGTCCCATCAAAGCGATGCTCAAAACCTTAGCGGACGGCGATCCGGCGCGCGGGGTGGGCTCCCAATTCCAATGCAAGCTCCGCGCCAGTAATCGCGCCCGAGTTCGTCCATATTGGGCGGGGCAGCCATGAGCTTTGCTTTCGGCCGCGTGTGGCGAGCCGGTCCGTTGCTGGACGGCGCCGCCGACGCCCCGAACCGATCATTGCCCGCGGCGAGCGCGCCTGTCGGTTTTCAGGCGGGGATGAGGAACGGCGTGGCGAACTCAGGAAGGTTTCATGGGCGGGCGGAGCGCCGGAACTGATCACCGGCCCCGCACGGTGCTCGGAGGCGCAGCCGGTCGCGTCTGAGGATGCGCTTCCAGCGCCCGAGCAGCGGTCCGACCGTCTTCTATTCGCGCCATGACGTGACGTGGGTGAAGCGCATCTTGCCACCCAAAGCAGCGTCGGCGCTTTGCAGCCGACGCAATTTTGGCCGACGCTTCTTCAGCGAGATCGAGCGTTTCCAACGCATGGCGACGCGTTCCGACAAGACTTGCAAGGAACGTTCGTGGCCGTCATCCGGCTCGCCTCAGCCCTCCTCTGGCTCAGAGCTTTCCGGGTCTAAGACATCGCCGCTTGATCAGGGCTCGAAGGATATCGACGGCTAAGAGCAGGGCTCGAGGGCGAGAGCTGCTAAAACGTAATGGATTTGAGTCTTGTCCCACCACGCGAAAATTTCGATCTCAAGGACTGTGATTCAGAGGTTCGTATCTGTTCCGAAAAAAATCGTCCGGTCTCAAGACTCGGGTTCGTGCGCCGGCCCATCTCAATTTTGGGAGCGCGGCGCGAACACGCCGTCGCGGTCAGCCGCGGTCGCTGCTCCAGGCGGTGACGTAGTTGGCGGCGGAGGCGCGTTCCTCGGGGGAGGCCTTGGTCATGGCGTCGTCGTAGAGCTGGACGATCCACGCGTCGGCGTCGCTCGCGGCCTCGCGGGCGAGCGTCAGCCACATCAGGCCGCGGGCCGGCTGGCGGGGCACCTCCGCGCCGTTGAACAGCATGTGGCCGAGCACGGCCTGGGCCTCGCGCTGGCCCTTGTTGGCGGCGAGGCCGAGCCAGCGGGCCGCCTGCCGCACGTCCTTCTTCACGCCCTGGGCGTCGAGATACATGCGGGCCAGATTGTACTGGGCGTCGGGGTCGCCGAAGTAGGACGCGGCGTAGGAGAACATCTCGCGGGCGCGGGTGGCGTTGGGGCCGACCGGGCTGTCGGGGATGCCGTCGAGATAATAGTTGCCGAGCGCCACGAAGGCGTTGGCCACGAAGCGGGCCTGCACCGTGTCCGGCGCGTCGTCGGCGTGGGCGTTGGCGATCTGGCTGAAATAGTCGAAGGCCTTGAGCTGGTCCCGCTCCACGCCGTCGCCTTCGGCGTACATGCGGCCGAGCTTCCACTGGGCCATGGCGTGGCCGCGCTTGGCGGCGTCGATCAGCGAGGTAAGGGCGCTCGCCTTGTCGCCGGCGATGTAGGCGCGGGCGCCAGTCTGGAACTGCTCGAACGGGGAGGGCTCGGACTTGGAGCCGCTCCCGGCGCCCTCAAAGGCGCGGGCCGCGGCGCAGGCGCAGGTCAGCGCGAGCGTGGCGGCGAAAAGCGTGCGGGACAGGCCGATCCCCCGCCGCAGGGCGCGGCGGACCAGGGAGCGGTGCGGGCGCGACGATACGGGCGCCGCGGGCCGGCCCGTCCGTCTCCCAATGTCGAGTGCTCTCGCGTCCATGGTCCCGCTTATGCGCTGGCCTGGCGCCCCCATTGAGGCGCCCTGCCGACGTTCCTGTGGCGGGATCTTTCGCCTGCGTCACGATCGACGCCGACGGTTTGGGACCACTCGCGACCCGCTGACGGAACGCCCCGATCCCCCCGGATCGGCATTAACCAAGATACGCAGTGACTTCAGCAGGTTAGACTTAGGGGTGATGTCGCTTTGTGGCGAGACGGCGGCGAAGCTGCACCCCCCGTATGGCGCGCCATATGGGGGGACGCGTCTGTGTCGTTCATGTCACATTCAGGAACGCGGGCTCAACCGGCCCGGCGCCAAGGGAACAGCCAGGTTTCCGTCAGCGTCTTCGCGCCCGCCTTCAGCACCGCGCGCACCACGGCGTGCTCGCCCGGCTGCTCGATCTCGTGGTCGAGGAACAGGCGGAAACCGCCGATCTCCGGGTTCGGCACCACGAAGGCGGCGTTGATCTTGCCGGTGCTGGCGCTGGTCTCGGTGACCACCTTGCGCGGGTCGTCCAGCCAATAGGCGAGGTCGCCGCCGGCGAAGTCCACGATGAAGCGGCGCACGTTCTCCGGCGCGGCGGAGGGGTCGCCCGAGGCGCGGGGATCGGTGACGAAGGTGTGCAGCGCCCGGCCGCCCGGCGACAGCCGCTCCGCGAGCTTCAGGGAGCGGATGCGGTAGGAGAAGCGCAGCGTCGCGCCCGGCTCCGCGGGAGCGTCCGGCACCCAGTAGGCGACCACGTTGTCGAAGGTCTCGTGGTCGGTCGGGATCTCCACCAGCTCCACCCGGCCCGGCCCCCAGTCGCCCTGGGGCTCGATCCAATAGCTCGGGCGCAGATCGTAGCGCACTTCAAGGTCCTGATAGTGCTCGAACAGCCGGTCGCGCTGCAGCAGGCCGAAGCCGCGCGCGGCCGATTGCGCGAACGGCGTCTTCTCCAGCCGCTCCGGGTTGATCAGCGGCCGCCACAGCCATTCGCCATTGGCGCCGTGCACCAGCAGCCCGTCGGAATCGTGCACCTCAGGCCGAAAGCCGCGATACTGGCGGCGGTCGTTCTCGCCGTACTGGAACATGGAGGTCAGCGCCGCGACGCCAAGCTTCGGAATGGCGGCGCGCGGGAACAGCGTGGAGCCCACGTCCACGGTGGTCTCCAGACCGGGGCTGATCACCATGCGGTAGGCGCCGGTGAGCGAGGGGCCGTCCAGCAGCGCGTGGACGACGATCTCGGTCGCGGTCGCGCCCGGCTCCTCCACCCAGAACTCGCGGAAGAGCGGGAACTCCTCGGGCGCGTCCTCGCCGGTGCCGATGGCGACGCCGCGGGCGGAGATGCCGTAATGCTGGCCGGCGCCGAGGAAGCGGAAATAGCTCGCGCCGAGGAACACCGCGAGCTCGTCCGACACCGACGGCTTGTTCAGCGGGTAGTGCAGCCGGAAGCCGGCGAAGCCGAGATCGATCGGCAGGCGGCCGGGGGCCTTGTTGCCGCCGAAGTCGAACAGGCCTGAATCATACGGGATCGGGGCCGGCACGCCCTCGCGCACCAGGTTCACCACCACCGGCTGCTGGTAGAGGAAGCCGAGGTGGAACAGCTCCATGCTGAAGCCGCTGCCGCCCTTGGCGAAATAGGCCCGGTCGCGCTTGAAGCGCACGTCGCGGTAGCCGTCGAAGCCCATGTCCTTCAGCGACTGGGGCAGCTCCGCCTTCGGCTCGGCGAAGGGCTCGGCCGCAAGCCTTCGGGCGCGCTCGATGACGACGCCGTGGTCGAACACGCGCGGTCCCGGCGCCGGCGCCGGGGGCGGCGTGGGCGGGGTCTGGGCGGAGGCGTTGGCGCTCGTGAGCGCGCCGGCTCCCGCGCCGAGCAGAACGACGGCGTCGCGACGGGTCAGCATGGATGTTCGCCTCACAGGAAGTTCGCCCCGGCGGGACATAGGGCGGAGACGGCGGCGCGACAGACGCCGCCGTCGTCACATGTCAGCCGAGCTGGCGCAGCGCGGCCTCGATCTTGGCGAGACGGGCGGCGTAGTCGGCGCGCTTCTCACGCTCGCCCTCCACCACGTCCTCGGGCGCGCGGGCGACGAAGCTCTCGTTGGCGAGCTTGCCGTCGATGCGCTTGATCTCGCCCTCGGCCTTGGCGCGCTCCTTGGAGAGGCGGTCCTTCTCGGCGGCGATGTCGACCACGCCTTCCAGCGGCACGGCCACGATCTGGCCGCGCACCAGAAGCTGGATCGCCCCCTTGGGCGCCGTGTCGGCGAAGGTGACGCCGGACACGCGGGCGATGCGGGCGAGCGTCGGGGCCGCGCGTTCGGCGCGGGCGCGCAGGTCCGCGTCCGCCTCCACCAGCACAAGCGGCAACGTGGCGGAGGCCGGCACGCCCATTTCGGCGCGCGCCGAGCGCAGCTCGGTGACGAGTTCCACCAGCCAGCCGATCTCGGCCTCCGAGCCGGCGTCGCCGAGCCCCTTCAGCGACGGCCAGCGGGTGAGCGCCAGCACGTTGGCCCGGCCGGCGGGGCCGGCGCGGGACGCCCACAGCTCCTCGGTCACGAAGGGCATGAACGGGTGCAGCAGCGTGACCGACAGGTCGAGCACATAGGCGACCGCGGCGCGGGTCTCGGCGGCGTCCGGCCCCTGGTCCTCGCCCTGCAGCACGGGTTTGGCGAGCTCCAGATACCAGTCACACACCACATTCCAGACGAAGCGGTAGACGGCGGCCGCCGCCGCGTCGAAGCGGTAGGCCTCGAGCGCCGCGGTCACCTCCGCCTGCGCCTTCTCGGCCTCGCCGAGGATCCAGCGGTTCAGCGTGGCCTTCACCGTGGCCGGGTCGAATCCGGCGGCGGGCGCGCAGCCGTTCATCTCCGCGAAGCGCGAGGCGTTCCAGAGCTTGGTCGCGAAGTTGCGGTAGCCTTCGACGCGGGCGCGCGCCAGCTTGATGTCACGCCCCTGCGCCGCCATGGCGGCGAGGGTGAAGCGCAGCGCGTCGGCGCCGTAGGCGTCCACCAGCTCGATCGGGTCGATGACGTTGCCCTTGGACTTGGACATCTTGGCGCCCTTCTCGTCGCGGACGAGGGCGTGGATGTACACGTCGCGGAACGGCACCTCCTTCATCACATAGAGGCCCATCATCATCATGCGGGCGACCCAGAAGAAGATGATGTCGAAGCCCGTCACCAGCGCGGCGTTCGGGTAGTATTTCGCGAGCTCCGGGGTCTCGTCCGGCCAGCCCATGGTGGAGAACGGCCAGAGCGCCGAGGAGAACCAGGTGTCGAGCACGTCCTCGTCGCGGGTCAGCGAGGTCGGGGCGCCGTAGCGCGCCTCGGCGGCGGCGAGCGCCTCCGCCTCGGTCTCCTCCACGAAGATCGCGCCGTCCGGCCCGAACCAGGCCGGAATGCGGTGGCCCCACCAGAGCTGGCGCGAGACGCACCAGGGCTGGATGTTCTCCATCCACTCGAAATAGGTCTTGGACCAGTTCTCCGGGATGAAGCGGGTGCGGCCGTCGCGCACGGCGGCCATGGCGTCCACCGCGAGCTTCGCGGCGTCCACGTACCACTGGTCGGTGAGATAGGGCTCGATCACCACGCCCGAACGGTCGCCGTGCGGCACCTGATGGACGTGCGGCTCGATCTCCACGAGAAGGCCGCGCTCCTCCAGCAGCGCGACGACGCGCTTGCGGGCCTCGGCGCGGTCGAGCCCGTCGAGCGCCAGCGTCTCGGCGTCGGGCGCGGCGCCGTCGAGGAAGTCTTCGTTGCCGGCGAGCGTCACCGCGCCGTCTGGGGTGAGGATGTTGATGAGCTTCAGGCCGTGGCGCTTGCCGACCTCGAAGTCGTTGAAGTCGTGCGCGGGCGTGATCTTCACCGCGCCGGTGCCCTTCTCCGGGTCCGAATAGCTGTCGGCGACGATCGGGATGCGGCGGCCGACCAGCGGCAGCAGCACATGCTTGCCGATCAGATGCGTATAGCGCTCGTCGTCCGGATGCACGGCGACCGCCGCGTCGCCCAGCATGGTCTCGGGCCGCGTGGTGGCGACGACGATGGATTCGTCCGAGCCCTCGACCGGGTAGCGCAGGTGCCAGAGATGGCCCTTCACCTCCACCGACTGCACCTCGATGTCCGAGATGGCGGTCAGCAGCTTCGGGTCCCAGTTCACCAGCCGCTTGTCGCGGTAGATCAGGCCGTCCTTGTGCAGGCGCACGAACAGCTGGACCACGGCGCGGGACAGGCCCTCGTCCATGGTGAAGCGCTCGCGCGACCAGTCGCAGGAGGCGCCGAGGCGCTTCAGCTGCTTGAAGATCATGCCGCCGGATTCGGCCTTCCACTCCCACACGCGCTCGACGAACTTCTCGCGGCCCATGTCGCGCCGGCCGGGCTGCTGGCGCTCGGCGAGCTGGCGCTCCACCACCATCTGGGTGGCGATGCCGGCGTGGTCCATGCCGGGCTGCCACAGCACGTCCTTGCCGCGCATGCGCTCGAAGCGGGCCAGCACGTCCTGCAGCGTGTTGTTCAGCGCGTGGCCGATGTGCAGCGAGCCGGTGACGTTCGGCGGCGGGATGACGATGCAGTAGGGTTCCGCGCCCGGTTCCGCGCCGGCGCCGGCGCGGAAGGCGTCCACCTCCTCCCAGCGCGCGCCGATGCGGGCTTCGATGTCGGCGGGGGCGTAGGTCTTGTCGAGCATGGCGTGCCTTCGGACGTGCGGGTCGCGCCGGCGTTGTGTCCGCCGCGAACGGGATCGTGCGGTCTTGAAGCGCAGCGGCGCGCCGGGTGTCAAATCCGGCGGCGGGGAAAGCGGGGCGAGGCGAGGCGGGGAGGGGCGCTTCTGTCCCGTCAGCGCGCCTCCCGGCGCAGCCGCGACGTCATCTCGAACACGTCCACCGGGCAGGCGTCGATGCAGCTTCCGCAGTTCACGCAGTCGCCGGACAGAATCAGCGTCGTGCCTTTGCCCTTGAGGGCCGGGGTGATGACGTGCGGCTCGGTGCACACGTTGAAGCAGGCGCCGCAATTGGTGCAGTCGCCGCGCCGCTCGGCCGCGACGCGCGTGACGCTCGCCCTGCCGATGAGGCCGTAGAAGGCGCCGACCGGGCAGAGATGGCCGCACCAGCCCCGCCGGGTGATCAGCAGATCGAGCAGGAACACGGCGGCGACGATGGTCCAGCCCGCGCCGAGGCCGAAGATCAGCCCGCGCTGGAGTGTGCTGACCGGGTTCACGAACTCCCAGGCGATGGTGCCGGTGGCGAGCGAGGCGAGCAGCGCGCCGCCGAGCACCCAGTGCCGCGTGCGGCGGTCGAGCTTGCGGTCTCGGGTGATGCCGAGCTTCTCCCGCAGCCAGTGCGCCGTGTCGGTCACGATGTTGACCGGACAGATCCAGCCGCAATAGGCCCGGCCGCCCACCAGCGCGTAGAACAGCGCGATCAGCCCCGCGCCGAGCATGGCCACCCCGATGGGCGCGGTTCCCGCCACCACGGACTGGACGAAGATGAACGGGTCGGCGAGCGGCACGACGCCCAGAAGCTCGCTCGAGGCGAAGTTGCCCCGCACCAGCCACAGGCCGGCGAGGGGCCCCGCCATGAACACGCCGAGCGCGGTGATCTGGGTCGCCCGGCGCAGCAGCCACCACTTGTGGCCCCGGAGCCAGCCCTTGGCCGCCACGCCCTCGGCCCGCGCGGACGCGGTGAAGGAAAAGCCCTTCATGCCGGCCGCCCGGCCGGGTTTCGGCCCCGGCCGCCGAGGCCGAGCTCGCGCGGCAGGACGCGGATCGCGGCCCGGTCCACCACGCAGTGTTTCTCGCAGGTGCCGCAGCCGGTGCAGGTCTTGGAGTGGACCACGGGGATCAGCATCCGCCGGCCGCGGTGCGTCTGCCATTCGAGGGTGATCGCCTCGTCGGAGATGGGGCAGACCCGGTGGCAGATGCTGCAGGTCATGCCCTTGTAATTGAGGCAGGTCTCCTGCCCGACGAGCACCGCGACGCCCATGTCCGCCTTGCGGATGCTCGGCAGGTCGCGGTCGAGCGCGCCGGTGGGGCAGGCTTTGGCGCAGGGCGCGTCCTTGCACATGTAGCAGGGCGTCTCGCGCGCGATGAAGAACGGCGTGCCGAGCGCCGCCGGATCGCCAAGTTCGGCGAGCCGCAGCGTGTCGAACGGGCAGGCCCGCACGCACAGGCCGCAGCGCACGCAGGCCGCGAGGAACTCGTTCTCCGGCCGGGCGCCGGGCGGGCGCAGCGCCTTCGCCTCCGCGTCCCGGGCGGATTCCACGTAGGCCGTCAGCGCGAGGCCGGCGAGGCACGCCACGCCGGCCGCCTTGGCGGCGCCGGTGAGCATGTCGCGCCGCGACGGCGCCTTGCTGTCGGCCATGGCCGTCTCCTTCGCCCTCAGTTCGCCGCCACGTCGAACTCCATGCGGATGATCGGATGGATCCAGCAGCGCACGATCACATGGCCGGCGTGCTTCAGCGTGGTGCGCTTGGTGGTGCGGGGCGGCTGGGTGTCCAGCGTCTCCACCGTGCCGTCCTCGTAGGTGAGGTAGAGATTGTGGGCGATGTCCGCGTGGTTCACGAAGGCCAGCGTGTCGCCGAGCTTCGGCTTCACGCCGGTGTCCAGCACCTCGGTGTGGTGGATCGGAATCTCGTATTCGGCCGCGGCCGCCGGCGCCGCGACGGCGACGAGGCAGGCGGTGAGGACGCGGCGAAGCAGGGGGGAGGCCATGAGGCGGGGTCTCGTCAGGGAAGCGTGGGCAGGGCGACCGGTGCCGCCTCCGCCTTCAGCGTTTCGAGGAAGGCGATGAGCTGGCGGCGTTCGCTGTCGCTGAGATCGAGGGGCTTCATCTCGAAGGACAGGCTCGGCCGCTTCTCTCCGCCCTTGGCGTAGTGCTCGACGACGTCGGCGAGGCTGCCGATCTGGCCGTCATGCATGTAGGGGCCCTGCATACGCAGGTCGCGCAGCGACGGCGTCTTGAACGCGTTCTGCATGGCGACCACGCTTGGCGGCGCGAACTTGCCGCGGCCGCGGTCCTCGCTCGCCCTCAGGCCGATGTCGTGGAAGCTGTCGTCGGTGAAGCGCCAGCCCGCATGGCAGGCGACGCAGCCGGCCTTGCCGTTGAACAGCGCGAAACCGCTCTTGGCGTCGGGCGCGATGGCGGTCTCGTCGCCCGCGATCCAGCGGTCGAACGGCGCCTCGCCCGAGACCAGCGTGCGCTGGTAGGTGGCGAGCGCGGCGGTGACGTTGCGAGCGCTGATCGGGTCGTCGCCGCCGAAGGCGTCCGCGAACAGCGGTCCATAGCCCGCGACCGCCTTCAGGCGCTCGACCACGAGGTCCATGGTCATGTTCATCTCATCGGGCGCGGTGATCGGCATGCGCGCCTGCGCCTCCAGGCTGTCGGCGCGGCCGTCCCACTGGAAGGCTGCGCCCCAGGCGAGGTTGCGCACCGGCGGCGTGCGGCGATGCAGCGTCGCCATGCCGAAGCCCACCGCCTTGGGCAGGCCGTCGGTCCAGCCGAGGCTCGGATTGTGGCAGGTCCCGCAGGAGACGCTGCCCGAGCGCGACAGGCGCGGATCGAAGAACAGCGCCTTGCCGAGCGCCTCCTTCTCCGGGGAATGGGGATTGGCCTTCGGAAACGGCGTCGCGTCCGGGCGCCGGAACTTGGGCTTGAGCGCCGCGAGGTCGGCCGGCGCGGGCTGACCGGCCGGCTCCGGCGCAGCGCCGACGCCCGCCGTCACCGCATAGGCGGCGGCGCAGACGAGGACGCTCCAGACGGCCAGAACGCGGTGTCCCAACATCAGATTCCCAACTCGCTTTCTTTGCGTCTCACGCGCGTGCCGTCAGGACGCGAGCGCCATGGCCTCGCCCTGCCGGCGGGCGATCTCGGCGAGCAGCACCTCGCGCGCGGCCAGATCGGCGAGGCTCGCCATGGGGGCGAGCCGGGCGCGGGCCTCCTCGTCGTCCACGGTGGCGTCCGGCCGATCGAGATCGCTCCTGACACGGTCGCTGAGGGCCTGGGCCCGGTCGGCGAGCTCGGTCAGCGGGCGGTCCCTGAGGTCGGCGAAGGCTGAGACGGCGCCGGAATGCACCAGCATGTCGAAGGTCACCGCGCGGCCGGCCCTCGCGGCGGCGGCGGCGAACGGCGCGCGGCCCTCGCGCCAAGGGCGCAGGATCGCGGTGGCGTTCAGGAGCCGCCAGGCGGAGTCCGAGGCGTTGCGCGCCCGCTGGTACAACCGGATGAAGGGCCTGAGATCGTCCGGCACGTGCTCGACCGCGTCGAGGTCGATGTCGAGCGCGCTCGGGCGGAACGGGGTGCAGCGCCAGCGCGCGCCGTGGCGGGGGTCCGCCACGCGCCAGCCGGCGAGCGCCATGCCCCGGCCGAGTTCGAGCGCCCAGCGGGCGAGCCGCTCGTCCACGTCACGCCGGCAGGCGGCGAGGGCGGCGAACGGATCGCCGCCCTGCACCCGGTAGATGATCTCGTTCAGCTTGCCGGACTCGTCGCCGTAGAAGGCGATCTCGGCCGGCATGCCCTGCACGTCGCGGAAATAGACCCGGTTCACCGCTTCGGCCCGGACGTCGATCTCCCAGGTCTGGGTGACGGGATTGCGCACGAAGAAGCCGATGACGATGTCGCGCGGCGCGCGGTCCGCCTTCGACGCCTCGACGGAGGGCGCCGGCGTCTCGGCCTTGAGCGCCCCCATCAGATCGTAGGGAATCCACATCACTCAGCCCTTTCGCCTGTCAGGCGCGCGTCACTCGACGACGACCTTGCCGGTCATGAACGGGTGCGGGGTGCAGATGTAGTTGTAGGTTCCGGCCGTGTTGAACTTGACCGTGAAGGTCTGGTTCGCGCGCAGCATCGGGCCTTCGACGTCCTTCTCCAGACCGGCGCCCGGCTTGAAATGGACGTTGTGCGGCAGGGCCTCGGTGTTGGTCCAGGTCACGGTCTCGCCGGCCTTCACCTTCACCTCGGGGGTCTGGAACTTCATCTTGGCGATCTTGACCTCGACGCCGCCCGAGGGCGCTTCCGAGACGACTTCGATCGGGTCGGCGGCGAGCGCTGCGCCGAGCGGGGCGACGGCGAGGACGGCCGCGAGGATGAGGGAACGCATGGGGGTCACTCCGGGATGAGAGGGGGGCGTCGCCGGGTGGCCCGCGGCGCGTGAGGCCGCGGGCCGGCCGGCGATCAGCTCGCCTTGCCGACGATCGGGGAGATCGTGCAGTGGTAGGTCATGGCGTCATCTTCGGCGCCGAAGCACCAGATGATGTCGTTGCCGAACTCCGGCCGGTAGACCGGCAGCTCGCCTTCGGTGTTCAGGCACGCGCAACGGCCCGAGACGTTCTGGCCGCAGCAGTCGCGGTACGAGATCAGGTAGGTCTGCTTGTCGGTCGGGTTGTAGCAGCTCGCCACCCAGGAGCTCGACGCGAGCTTGGTGCCGGGGGGGCAGTTGGTGAGCGAACCGCCGGAGCAGTCGCAGATGTTGCCGTCGATCGAGCAGTGGCGCCAGTAGTCGCAGGCCTGGATGTCGTTGTCCTGCGGGGTCCACTTGCCGCGCGGATCGCCGGCGCTTTCGGCGGCGTTGGCGCGGCTGACGCGGCCGCGGCGATCCACCGGCAGCAGCGGCACGAGGGCGGCGCCCGCCACCGCGGTGCCGACGCGGCCGATGAAGCTGCGGCGGCTGGTGCGGCCCGCGACCCTGCGGGTGAGCTTTTCGAACAGGTCGTCGAACTGGGACTTTCCGAGCATCGTTTCCCCCATCTTCCGTTGGGTTTTCTTGAGCGTGTGGACCGTGAAGCCCGCGGGATCAGGCCGCGTGGGCGCCGTGGGCGTGCTTCCGGGCGGTCATGAACTGCTGGATCGAGGCGAAGCCGCTCTTGTCGGCCTCGAGGAGGCTTTCGAGATGCTCGCGGGTGTTGGTGAGGCCCTTGGCGCGGATGACGCCGTCGGCGTCGAGCAGGACGCCGTAGGGGATCTTGCCGACCTGGAAGGCCATGCCGACCTCGGCCGACACCACGTAGCGGATCTCGCCGAGCTCGTGCTTCTCCAGGAAGCGCTGGTGCTCGTCCGGCTGGCCGTCGCTGATCATGATCACCGACACCTTCTCGGCCTTGGCGATCGACTTGATGATCGGGAACAGCTTGTCGCAGACCGGGCAGGTGGGCGCGGTGAACATCAGCAGCGTCGCGCGGCCGGCGGCGCTCGCGCCGCCGATGCGGACGGTCGCGCCCTGATGGTCGGGCAGGTCGAAGGTCGGGGCCGCGTCGCCGATGTCCGGGCCGTGATCGGTGATCATGGCGCCCATGGGCGAGGAGCGTTCGTGCAGCAGTCCGATCTGGCGGAGAAGCCCGAGCATGACGACGGCGACGCCGATGAAAGCCAGCCAGAGCAGGACGTTCGATGCGATAAGAAACTGCGTCGTCATCGCCTTCATCCTTTCGAGGTGAGGGAGGGGGAGCGTCGGGCGCCGGCGGAGAGGCCGCCGAGCATCGACGCGCTGAAGTAGAGGAGCATCGCGAGCGCCGCCGCGACGACGCCGACGGCGATCTCGATGGGCGCGGCCGGCCGCGCCAGCGGCAGCGCGACGGCGAGGCCCGCCGCCGCGAGCGCGAGGCCCGCGTTGCGGCCCACGAGCCACCAGCTCAGGGGCTGCTTCAGGCCGTTGCGGAAGCACCCGCAGTCGATCGCCGTGCGCCCGCGGACCACGTTCGCCCCGATGGCGAGGCCGAACACGATCAGCAGGCCGCTCGCGGTCCCGGCGGCGTAGGGAGCAACCGCCGGAACCGCGAGGCCTGCCGCCGTCGCGAGCTCCACGAAGGGCAGCGCGGCGGCGACGGGACGGGCGAGCCGCTCGGGCATGATCCGGAAATTGCGGACCACCCCGAAGAACTCTTCCGTACGGCGCAGCTTGGAGATCGCCGCGCCGGCGAAGAGCAGGATCAGGAACGACCGAACGAAGGTCGTGACGAGCGGCTCGGCGATCAGGGACATGGCGATCACATGTCCGCGGTGGTGATCACCTGCGGGCCGTGGCCGAGCTGGTTGACCGCGGCGGTCTCCTTGCCGGTCTCCGGATCGTAGATGAACAGCGTCTTCTCGCCGGTCGAGAGCCCGTAGAGCTGGGGCTTGGCGTCCTGGCTCACGCCGACGGAGTCGATGTCGCGGCCGAACTCGATCTTCTTGATCCGCTTGCCGGTCTTGGCGTCGATCACGAACACGAAGCGGCTCGGGGCCTTGTGCTTCCACTGGGCGCGCTGGTCGCCGAGCAGGAAGATGCGCTCGCTCGCGCGGTGATAGGCCACCTGCTGCCAGCCGCCGGGCGCCCAGCCCGCCTTGCGCTCCTCATCCGTGAAGGCCTCGATCGCGGGCAGGAACTTGGCGTCGCCCGACGACAGGTCGGCCTGGAAGATCTTGCCGGTGTAGGTCGGCCACACCAGACGGCCGTTCTTCGGCGAATAGGCCGGATGATTGATCAGATACTCGTTCTCTTTGCGGAAGACTTCGGTCTTGGAGGTCTCGTCCTTGCCGTCCTTGCCCATGGCGACCTTCAGCAGGCTGCCGTCGCGGCAGTGCATGAAGAAGGTCTCATCGGTGACCGGGAACACGTGGTAGCAGTCCGGCACGGAGATCGAGCGGCTGAACTTTTTGCCCGCGAGATCGACCACGCCCACCGCCGGCGACGGCGAGAACTGGTAGAACAGCATCGACTTGTTGTTCGGCGTGAGCGCGGTCATCCACGGATAGGTGCCGACGAGGAAGCGCGGCGCGTTCGGCAGCTCGATGTCGGCGACCGGGTTGTACGTCTTGGGATCGAAGATCTCGACGTAGTCGGTGCGCTTGCCGCGCGAGATGCGGGTGAAGGTGGTGCTGATCTGGCCGAAGAACGAGCCGTCGCTGGCGACCACCGGGTTCGGCAGGAAGCCGCTGTCGGTCATGCCGACGACGCGGGCGGTGTCGCCGTCGATGACGTACTGCTGGGTCAGCGACGCGAAATGCGCGGGGTCGTTCACATAGACGCGGCGGGCGTTGATCGGGGCGGCCTCGAGCACGACCGGATCGTCCTCCTTGCCGGCGGCGAGATGGGCGGCGGCGGCCTTGGCGCCGGCTTCGCCGTGGCTCTCGGCCGCGGCGACGGGGCCTGCGGCCAGCAGGGCGGCGAAGGCCGCGGAGCCGAGCAGGGCGGCGCTCATGCGAAGCACCTGCCGCGCAGGCGTGTAGGCGTGCGTCATCATTTCCTCCTTGAGGCGACGGCGAACCGAAAACAGAGATGAAAGAGGCGGGGAGAAGCGCCCGCCGGGCCGGATTACAGCGCGGCGAGAGTCAGGAGCGCGGCGCCGCCGGCGACCAGCAGGGCGCCGTCGAGCGTCGCGGCGCTTTCCTGGCGACGGGCCAGCCAGTTCTGGACGGCGATGTCGCTGACCGGCAGGTAGTTTACCGCCATGGGCAGGAAGCGGCCTGCGTTGAACACCGCGAACAGGGCGATCGCGAGCGTCACCTCGCCGCTGAGAGCGGCCGCGGCGGTGACGAGGTAGAGGATCGGGGTCTGGACGTAGGTCAGGTAGTTCAGGCCGAGCGACAGCCCGTAGAGCGCGCCGATGAACCACATGGGGAAGCGCTGGCGCGCGTCATGGGGCACCTGCGCCCGGCGCTGCGGGTAGGGCACGCGCAGGAAGCCGAGCTGGTGGGCGCCGTAGATCAGGCCGGCGACGCCGAGGCCGACCAGCGCCCAGGCGGTCGCGCCGGAAAAGCCGATAAGCGAGCCCGCGACGCCGAGGGCCCCGCCGAGGATGACGGCGCCGAGCGCGTAGCCCAGGCCGTGCAGCACGAACGCAGGCGTGAAGCCGGCGAGCGCGCGGGCCGAATAGCGGCCGTGCGGACGCAGCAGGCAGAGACTGGAATAGCCGCAGGGCGACCAGGTGGACAGCAGCCCGCCCGCGAACGCCATGGCGATGAGCACGGTCGAGGCCATGCCGGAGATGGAGAACGCCGGGGCGGCGACGAGCGGGGCCGCGACGCCGAGCGCGCCGGCGCCGGCCAGCACGGCGATGCGGACGGAGCGGGACTGCTCCTTCGGGAACACCGTGCAGTCGGCGACGCTTTCGCTGGTCGTCGGGGCGAGCGGGATCGTTTCGCCGTCGGTGGGCGCCATCGCAGCCATGTCGTTCCTCCGTCAGATCGCGTTCTGGGACGCGGGCGTCGCCGTGTTCCGGCGCGCTGTTGGACTTTCCATAGGAGAAACAAAAATTCCGGTCAATCGAATGTGCGCCTGCCAGGCGCGCACTTGAACTCATTTTGAGCACACGAACTGCGCATTTCGAAGGCGAATTGCTCATTTCTGCGCCGGTCACAGAGTGGTCACATAAGCGTGATGTGGCGCGCGCGAGGTGATCCGATCCGCTTGACGCAGCGTGCCGCAGGCCTGCGACGGCGCGGGGCCGCCGTTCGCATCAGCCGGACGGTCGAAGGGCGGGAATCGGCGTCCGGGGCGCATGGGACGTCGGAAGAATGGATCCATCTCGGCCTGGCGTGATCCGGGCTCGCCCTCCGGCCCCGCTGCGCTTTCGCCATGGTCGATCGGCCCCGCGCCGGGATAGGGTTGCGCCGACCGTCGCGACGCCGCAGGCCCCATGGGCGTGATCTCCATGACCGAACGCCCAACGTCTTATGGCGGCCCTCCGCGCGGCCGCGTCACGGCCCTGCGCGGCGCGACCGTGTCATTGCGGGACGATCCGTTCCAGGCGCCGTCCGCCGCCTGTCTGGAGCATTACGACGACGCCCTGATCGTGATCGAGGACGGCCGGATCACGGCCTTCGGCGCTTACGCGACGACCCGGAGGGCGCTGCCGGCGGGCGTGGAGCCGCGGCGATTCGAGAACGCGCTGATCACGCCGGGCTTCGTCGACGCCCATGTGCATTACCCGCAGACGCAGATAATCGGCGCCTTCGGCTCGGACCTGCTGGGCTGGCTGGAGCGCTACACCTTCCCGACCGAGCTGTTGTTCGCCGACCGCGCCCATGCGGAGCAGGTGGCGGCGCTGTTCCTGCGCGCGCTGTTCGCGGCCGGAACCACCACGGCCGCGGTCTACGGCACGGTCCACGCCCATTCGGCGGACGCCTTCTTCGCCGAGGCCGAGCGCTTCGGCGCCCGCATGATCGCCGGCAAGGTGATGATGGACCGCAACGCGCCCGAGGGCCTGCTCGACACCGCCGAGCGCGGCTACGAGGAGAGCCGGGCGCTGATCGAACGCTGGCACGGCCGCGGGCGGCTCGGCTACGCCGTCACGCCCCGCTTCGCGCCCGCCTGCAGCGACGCCCAGCTCGACGCCGCCGGCGCGCTGCTGGCCGAGAACCCCGGCGTCCGTCTCCAGACCCATCTGGCGGAAAGCGCGGCGGAGGTCGCGTGGGTGAAGGAGCTGTTCCCGGCGCGGGCGGACTATCTCGACGTCTACGCCCATCACGGCCTCGCCGGGCCGCGCTCCCTGTTCGGCCACGCCATCCATCTGGACGAGGACGCCTTCGCCCGTTGCCACGCCTGCGACGCGGCGCTGGTCCATTGCCCGGGCTCGAACCTGTTCCTCGGCAGCGGCCTGTTCCGCCTGTTCGACGCCGTGGACCCGCGCCGGCCGGTGCGGGTCGGGCTCGGCAGCGACGTGGGGGCGGGGACCAGCCTGTCGCCGTTCCGCTCCATGGGCGACGCCTGCAAGGTCTCGGCTGTCGTCGGCCGGCGGCTCGCCGCGGCGCAGGCGTTCCACCTCGCCACCCTCGGGGGCGCGCGGGCGCTCGGCGTCGAGGACCGCATCGGCCGGATCGCGGTCGGCTACGAGGCGGACCTGTGCGTGCTCGACCTCGCCGCCACCCCGCTGCTCGCCTTCCGCGCGCGCTGGTGCGACAGCGTGGAGGAGCTGCTGTTCGCGCTCATGACGCTCGCCGACGACCGGCTGGTCCGCGCAACTTACGTGGCCGGCGAAGCCGTCTTCGACCGCGACGGGTGAAGGGGCGTCAGGTCTCGGCCTGCGCCCGCTTCCGCTTCTCCATCAGCGCCATGATCATCGGCGTCAGGATGAGCTGCATGGCGAGGTCGAGCTTGCCGCCGGGAATGACGATGCAGTTCGCCCGCGACATGAAGCTGTTCGGCACCATGGACAGGAGATAGGGGAAGTCGATGCCGCGCGGCTTGCGGAAGCGGATCACCACCATGGACTCGTCCGCCGTCGGGATCGACCGGGCGATGAACGGGTTCGAGGTGTCGACGGTGGGGATGCGCTGGAAGTTGATGTCGGTCGCGCTGAACTGCGGACAGATGTAGTTGATGTAGTCCGGCATGCGCCGCAGGATCGTCTGGGTGACGTCGTCCTTGGAGTAGCCGCGCTGGCCGCTGTCGCGGTGGATCTTCTGGATCCACTCGAGGTTCAGCACCGGCACGACGCCGATCTTCAGGTCGGCGAAGCGTGCGGTGTCCACTCCGTCCGCGATCACCGCGCCGTGCAGCCCCTCGTAGAGCAGCAGGTCGGTCGGCGCCGGCAGCTCCTCCCACGGCGTGAACGAGCCCACCGGCGCGCCGAAGCGCTCCGCCTCGCCGGCGTCGTGGACGTAGTAGCGGGTGCGGCCTTCCCCGCGTTCGCCGTAGCGGCCGAGCACCGCCTCCAGCTCATCCAGCATGTTGGCTTCGGGGCCGAAGTGACTGAAATGATGGTCGCCGCGCTTGGCGGCCGCGCGCACGCGCCGCTTCATCTCGGCGCGGTCGTAGCGGTGGAAGGCGTCGCCCTGGATGTAGGCCGGCGTGATGCGCTCGCGCCGGAAGATCTGCTCGAAGGTCGCGCGCACGGAGGTCGTGCCCGCGCCGGAGGATCCCGTGACCGAGATGATGGGATGGCGGACGGACATGGGCCCCCGAATCCGACGGCGTCAGGCCAGGAACAGGCCGCGCTTGGCGAACAGCGGCGAGCGGGTGGGCGGCTCGGCGTAGTACTGGGCGATCCGCTCCACCTCGTCCTTGGAGCCGCAGACCAGCGGCGACCGCACGTGCAGCGACTTGGGCTCGATGTCGAGGATCGGCCGCACGCCGTCGGTGGCCGCGCCGCCCGCCTGCTCGCACACGAAGGCGATCGGGTTGCACTCGTAGGTCAGCCGCAGCCGGCCCGAGGCGTAGCCCTGGCGCGCGTCGCCCGGATAGAGATAGACGCCGCCGCGCACCAGGATGCGGAACACGTCCGCCACCAGCGAGCCGACCCAGCGCATGTTGAAGTTCTTCTCGCGCGGGCCTTCGGCGCCGGCGAGGCAGTCGCCCACATAGCCCTGCATCGCGTCGTCCCAGTGCCGCTGGTTCGAGGCGTTGATGGCGTATTCCTTGGTCTGGGCGGGGATCGTCACGTCCGCATGGGTGCGCACGAAGGCGCCCGAGGCGCGGTCCAGCATGAAGACGTGGGTTCCGGCGCCGACCGTCAGCACCAGCGCGGTGGCGGGGCCGTAGACGATGAAGCCGGCGGCGAGCTGATTGCGGCCGGGCTGCGTGAACGAGGCCGCGCCGGTGTTGGGCAGCACGCCGAACAGCGTGCCGATGGAGACGTTGGTTTCGATGTTGGACGAGCCGTCCAGCGGGTCCATGGCGACGACGAGCGGACGCGCGTCGTCGAAGATCACCTCGTCCTCGGCCTCTTCCGAGCCGACGCGAGCGACGGGCGAATCCTTCAGCAGATCGACCACGATGTCGTGGGTTCGCACGTCCAGCGCCTTCTGGGCGTCGCCGCCGGCGTTGGTGGCGTCGGTCTGCGCGCCCATCGCCTCCTCAAGCGCGCCGCGGCCGACGATGTCGGCGATGACCACGCCGGATTCGACCATGAGCGTGATGACGCGGGCGACGTCGGCGCGCCGGGCGTCGGTCCCGGCCCAGCCGGCGAGATAGGCGTCGAGGGTCGTGTTGTCCGGCACCGGCGTCGTTCCCCTGATCTGGCGGCGGCCTGTGGTCGTCCGCTTCTGGGCGTTCGCGCCCGTCGCCTCTCGTGCGGCGCCGCCCGTGGCGGCGTCAAGCGGCGGCCGCGCCGCCGTCGCGCGTGTCTTATCTCATTGCTCAGCTTTCCCGAATAACCTAAATGTCGATTTCAGCATGTCTGAAAGCTTGATCCGCTCCCTGACCCTCAAGCAGCTCCGCGCTCTGGCGGAGGTGGCCGACACCGGATCGGTCAGCGCCGCCGCGCGCCGGCTGTCGGTGACGCCGCCCGCCGTGACCATGCAGGTGCAGCTTCTCGAGGCGGCGCTCGGGCTGACGCTGCTGGACCGCACCGGCGAGAAGTTCCGGCCGACGGACGCCGGCCGCGAGGTGGCCGCCGCCGCCGCACGCATCGAGGCCGCGCTGCGCGACTGCGTGGCGGCGCTGGAGGCGATGAAGGGGCTCGACGGCGGCCGGGTGGCCGTCGCCATCATCTCCACCGCCAAATATTTCGCGCCCATGGCGCTCGGCGTGTTCGCCCGCGCCCATCCCAACGTGGACGTGAGCCTCACCATCGGCAACCGCGCCGAGGTGATCGCCCTGCTGCGCTCCGACGCGGTGGACGTCGCCATCATGGGCCGGCCGCCGGAAGATCTGGAGACCGAGCAGGTGGTGATCGGCGACCATCCCCACGTGGTGATCGCGCCGCCGGACCATCCGCTCGCCGGCCGCGGCCCGCTCCAGCCGCAGGCGCTGACGGGCCACACCTTCCTGATGCGCGAGCAGGGGTCGGGCACCCGCGGCCTGATGGAGCGCCTGTTCGGCGAGGAGGGCGTGAAGCCCAAGGCCGGCATGGAGATCGGCTCCAACGAGACCATCAAGCAGGCGGTGATCGCGGGGCTCGGCCTCGCCTTCATCTCCGCCCACACGGTCGCGGCCGAGGTGGCGCAGGGGCGGCTGGTGATGCTCGACGTGGTCGGCCTGCCGATCATGCGGCAGTGGTACGTGGTGCGCCGCGCCGGAAAGCGCCTGACGCCGCCGGCCGCCGCCATGAACGCGTTCCTGTCCGAGCGCGGCGCCGAGTTCCTGCCCCGATCCATGCTCTGATTCCGGCCGGCTCAGGGGCCGTCCCGTATCGACCCGGCCGCCGTGGCGTGCCACAGTTTCGCCAGAGAGGCGCGACGGGCCGACTGGCAGGCTGCAAGCGCCCGAACAGGAAGGAACCGTCGATGTCGAACGATCTCCCCATCACCCGCCGCGGGTTCGGCGCGCTCGCCGGCGCAGGCGCAGCGGCGGCCGCTCTCGGGGCCTTTCCGAAGCCCGCCATCGCGCAAGGGTATCCGGCCCGCGTCGTCACGCTGATCGTCCCGTTCGCGCCGGGCGGCTCCACCGATCTGGTGGCGCGTCTCGTCGCCTCCAAGATGGGCGACACCCTCGGCCAGCAGGTGATCGTGGACAACCGCGGCGGAGCCGGCGGCAACCTCGGCGCGGGCGTGGTCGCGAAGGCCGCGCCCGACGGCTACACCATCCTCATGGGCACGGTCGCGACCCACGCCCTCAACCCCGCGCTTTATAAAAAGATCACCTATGACGCGGTGAAGGACTTCGCGCCGATCTCGCTGCTGGTGAACGTGCCGAACGTGCTGACGGTGAACCCGAAGTTCCCGGCCAAGACGGTGCAGGAGCTGATCGACCTCGCCAAGGCCGAGCCCGGCAAGTACTCCTACGCCTCGTCCGGCAACGGCTCGCCGCTGCATCTGTCGGGCGAGCTGTTCAAGAAGCTCGCGGGCGTCGACATCGCCCACATCCCCTACAAGGGGTCGGGCCCGGCGCTGGTGGACGTGATCGCCGGCCAGGTGCCGATGCAGTTCGACAACATGCCGTCCTCCACCGAGCACATCAAGATGGGCCGCCTGCGCGCGCTCGGCGTCACCACCGCCAAGCGCACCGCCACCTTCCCCGATCTTCCGGCCATCGGCGAGACGCTGCCGGGCTACGACACCTACTCCTGGAACGCGCTGTTCGCGCCGGCGGGCACGCCGCCGGAGGCGGTGGAGAAGCTGAACGCCGCCGCCATCAAGGCGCTGCAGGACGAGGGCGTGAAGTCGAAGCTGACCGATTTCAGCGCAGAGATCGTGGGCTCCGACCCGCAGGTGCTGGCCGATCTCGTGAAGACCGAACTCGCCAAATGGGCGCCGATCGTCGCCGATTCCGGCGCGCAGATCGACTGAGGCCCTTGCGCGGGCGCAGCCCCCGTCAGGCCGCGCCCGTCTCCCGCAGATAGAGCAGCAGATCGAGCGGCGGTCCGGCCTCCGGGCCGCCGAACTGCGTCAGAAGCGCATGCGCCTGACCGCGGTGATGGGTCTGGTGGTTGAACAGATGCGCCAGAGCCGGCCCGACCCGCTGCCGGATCGGTTCGGGCGAGGCCTGCCGGCGGAAACGGAGCTCCCGGTCGAGATCGTCCGGCGTCAGCTCCGCGACATGGGCTTCAAGCGCCGCGTCCAGCGTGGTGCGGACGCTCCGGAGCGCCGCGAACTCCGGATAGGGAACGTCGTCCAGCCGCCGCGGAGGCTCGAAGCCGCCGCGCAGCCGGTCGAGCCAGATCTCGTCCGTCACCGCCAGATGATTGAGCGTGCCCTTTAGCGAGCGGAAGAACGCGCCGCCGTCGCGCGCGAAGTCGTCCGCGGGCAGCGCCGCCACGGCGTCGTAAAGCCGCCGATTGGCCCAAGCGTTGTAGGCGGCGAAGGTCGTCCAGTGGGAGAGCACGCTTTCGTCCTCGCGTCGATTGATCTGGCATGCCAGTTTCAGGCCGTCGCGAACTCATAAAAAACACGACGAGAGGAAACGCCCGTGACCGCCCATCTCTACGATCTCGCGCTGGCCGACGGCCGACGCATCAGCCCTTATTGCTGGGCCGTCAAGCTGGCTCTGGCCCACAAGGGCGTCGCCTTCACCACCACGGCGACCCGCTTCACCGACATTCCGACCATCGCCGGCGGCTTCAAGACCGTGCCGGTGCTGGAGATCGGGGGCGAGACCATTGGCGACTCGCTCGCCATCGCCCGGCGTCTTGAGGCGCTTCACCCCGAGAACCCGCTGTTCGCGGGCGAGGGCGGCCTTGCGCTGACGCAGGGGCTCGGCGCGGCGCTTGCGTCCTATCTGCTCGGCAAGATGTCGCGCGCCATGGTGCTCGCGATCCACGACGCGCAGGACGACGAAAACAAGGCCTATTTCCGCGCCTCGCGCGAGCGCATGTTCCGCCAGCCGCTGGAAGAGGTGGCGGCGGAGCCGGAGGCGAAGATCGCCGCTGCGCGCGAGGCCATGACCCCGCTGAAGATCGCGCTGCGCGGCCAGCCGTTCCTCGGCGGCGAAGCTCCGCTGTTCGTCGACTTCCAGATCGCCGGCCTGTTCCAGTGGGCGCGGGTGATCGGCGCGGTGGACTATCTCGACGGCGACGACAAGCTCGCCGGCTGGTTCGCGCGCCTCGAGGAGCGCTACGGCCCGACGCTCGCCGCGACGAAGGGCTGACGGCGGGCGAAGGGGGCGCAGACTGACGTCATGCCCGAGCTTGTCTCGGGCATCCACGACTTCCCCTTTGGCGGACGCCCGAATGGACAAAGTCGTGGATACCCGCGCGAAGGCGCGGGCATGACGCAAGCCCGAAACAAAAACGGCGGGCCAGAGCGGCCCGCCGTCGGTTCGTCCGCGGAACGGCGGCGGATTACTCCGCGGCCTCCTGCGGGGTGTTGGGCGTCACCGAGATCGCAGGCTCGCGGCCGGTGAGCGTGGCGCGGGCCTTGCGGACGCCGGCCTCGTAATCCGGGTGCACCCGCTTGAAATGCGCGAGCTGGCGCTCGGCGATCTCCTCCGGGATGCCGGACATGGCGGCGGCGAGGTTGGCGAACAGCCGGTTCTTCTGGCCGTCGTCGAACAGGTTGAACAGCGCCGTCACCTGCCCGTAGTCGTCGTTGCCGTCGCGGTGGTTGTAGCGCGTGGCGTCGCCCGAGAGCCGCAGCGGCGGCTCCTGCGCGGACGTGTCCTCCACCGGGCCGTTGAACGAATTCGGCTCGTAATAGACGTCCGGATTGCCGGTCTTGACGCCGCCGAACACGTTCATCTGCCCATCGCGGTGGTAGTGGTGCACCGGGCACTTGGGCTGGTTCACCGGGATCGTCTCGTAATGGGTGCCGAGCCGGTGCCGGTGCGCGTCGGCGTAGGAGAAGATGCGGGCCTGCAGCATCTTGTCCGGCGAGAAGCCGATGCCCGGAACGATGTTCGACGGCGAGAACGCGGCGTTCTCGATCTCGGCGAAATAGTTCTCCGGGTTGCGGTTCAGCTCCAGCACGCCGATGTCGATCGGCGGATACTCGCCATGCGGCCACACCTTGGTGAGGTCGAACGGGTTGTAGGATGTCTTCTCGGCGTCGAGCTCAGGCATGATCTGCACCTGAACCTTCCAGCGCGGGAACTCGCCGCGGTCGATCTTGCCGTAGAGCGCTTCCTGATAGCTCTCGCGGGTCTTGCCGATGACCTGGTCCGCCTCCTCATTGGTGTGGTGGCGGTGGCCCTGCTCGGTCTTGAAGTGGAACTTCACCCAGTAGCGCTCGCCGGCGTCGTTCCACAGCGCGTAGGTGTGGCTGCCGTAGCCGTTCATGTGGGTCGGATCGACCGGGATGCCGCGGTCCGACATCAGGATCGTCACCTGATGCAGGCTTTCCGGCGACAGCGACCAGAAGTCCCACATGGCGGTGGGCGAGCGCATGTTGGTCTTCGGGTGGCGCTTCTGGGTGTGGATGAAGTCCGGGAACTTCAGCGGATCGCGGACGAAGAACACCGGGGTGTTGTTGCCCACGAGATCCCAGTTGCCCTCGGGCGTGTAGAACTTCAGCGCGAAACCGCGCACGTCGCGCTCGGCGTCGGCCGCGCCCAGCTCGCCGGCGACGGTGGAGAACCGCGCCAGCGCCGGCGTCTCCGCGCCCGGCTGCAGCGCCTTGGCCTTGGTGTATTTCGAGATGTCGCCGGTGATCTTCAGCACGCCGTGCGCGCCCCAGCCCTTGGCGTGCACCACGCGCTCGGGAATGCGCTCGCGGTTCTGATGCGCGAGCTTCTCGATCAGCTGATAGTCCTGCAGCAGGACCGGACCGCGCGGGCCCGCGGTCTCCGAATTCTGGTTGTCGGGGATTGGCGCGCCGGCCGAGGTCGTCATCCGATCGGTCATGGAAGCCTCCTTGCTCTCACGCCCTCTTGAGCAGACCGCGCGATGGGTCGCGTCCTGACGGCGGGGCGGTGTCGATGGGCCAGAGGATGGGGCGGCGCCCCCATCAGGGCAAATCAGATTGCATCCATTCTAAGATAAGAATATCTGATCGTCATGCTCACGCTCCGCCAGCTTCGGTATTTCGAACGCCTCGCCCGGCTCCGGCATTTCGGCCGTGCGGCGGAGGCCTGCTCCGTCACCCAGCCGGCGCTCTCCATGCAGATCCGCGAGCTCGAGGCCGCGCTCGGCGCGCCGCTGGTGGAGCGCGCGCGCGACGGGGTGAAGCTGACCGAGCTTGGCCAGGACGTGGCGGAGCGGGCGGGCGCCATCCTCGCCGCCGTGCGCGATCTGGAGGCGAGGGCGCGGCTCGGCGGCGCGCGTCTCGGCGGACCGGTGCGGCTCGGCGTGATTCCGTCGATCGCGCCCTATCTCCTGCCGCGCCTGCTGCCGGCCATCCGCGAGCGGCATGCGGAGGTGCAGCTCTCGTTGCGGGAGACCCAGACCGCCGCGCTGGTGCGGGAGCTTGTGGCGGGCGATCTCGACGCGGTGGTGATGAGCCTGCCCGTGGACCATCCCGACATCGAGGCGGAGATCCTGTTCGACGACGCCTTCCTGCTGGCCGTGCCCTCCGACGGCCCGCTCGCGGCGCGGGAAAGCGCCAGCGCCGACGTGCTGGACGATTCCGAGCTGCTGCTGCTGGAGGATGGCCACTGCTTCCGCGATCAGGCGCTCACCGTCTGCCGCACCATCGATCCCCGGCGGCTGAAAAGCTTCGGCGCCACCAGCCTCACCACGCTGCTGCAACTGGTGGCGAACGGGCAGGGGATCACCCTGCTGCCGCAGCTGTTCGTGGAGTCCGAGGCGCAGGGCGACCCCCGCGTCACGCTGCTGCGGTTCGAGCGCCCGGAGCCCCTGCGCACCCTCGCGCTCGCCTATCGCCGCACCTCGCCGGCGAAGGACGGGTTCCGAACGCTCGCCGAAACCATCCGTCTGATGCGCGCGCCCGGCCAAAACCCGGCCGCACGCCCTTCCGCGCCGGCGGGCGCCACGCTATAAGCCGCGCGTTTTCAGCCGTTCCGCGGGCTGAGCGGGCGCCTGTCGTCCGGACGAGGCCCGCCCCTTTCCGACCACAAGGCTAGACCCATGGCTCTCGAGCGCACCTTCTCCATCATCAAGCCGGACGCGACCCGCCGCAACATCACCGGCAAGGTGCTGTCCTACATTGAGGCCGCCGGCCTGCGCGTGGTCGCCCAGAAGCGGCTGCACCTGACCAAGGACCAGGCGGAAGGCTTCTACGCCGTCCACAAGGAGCGCCCGTTCTTCAACGACCTCGTCTCCTTCATGATCTCCGGCCCGGTGGTGGTGCAGGTGCTCGAGGGCGAGAACGCCGTCGCCAAGTACCGTGAGGTCATGGGCGCCACCAACCCGGCCAACGCCGCCGAAGGCACCATCCGCAAGGACCTGGCCGAGTCGATCGAGGCCAACTCCGTGCACGGCTCCGACGCCCCGGAGACCGCGGCGGAGGAGATCGCCTACTTCTTCAAGGACGAAGAGATCGTCGGCTGAAATGGCCGTTAAGATCACGTTAACGTGATCTTTGATCCTCTTTCGATCACATATACGATAGTTGCATAGGCCCGCGCCCTCAGGCGCGGGCCTACTCACGACCAAACGCATGTTCGCGAGCTTGCGGTCGATCGGCCGCGGGCCGCCGGGGGGAGACGACGCATGGAATTCAGCTTCGCTTTCGATCAGCCAAGCTTCTGGATCTCCCTATTGCAGATCATCTGGATCGATCTGCTGCTGTCCGGCGACAACGCCGTTCTGATCGCGCTGGCCTGCCGCAAGCTGCCGCCGAAGCAGCGCAAGATGGGCATCCTGCTCGGCGCGGGCGCGGCGGTGGTGCTGCGGATCCTCTTCGCCTTCTTCGTCACGTTCCTGCTCGGGGTGCCGTTCCTGAAGCTCGCGGGCGGCCTGCTGCTGATCTGGATCGCGGTCAAGCTCGCCACCGACGAGCATGACGACCACGCGGACGTGGAGGCGAGCGACAATCTCTGGGGCGCGGTGCGCACCATCGCCATCGCCGACGCGGTGATGAGCCTCGACAACGTGGTGGCCATCGCCGCTGCCGCGAAGGGCCATCCGGAGCTGTTCATCTTCGGCCTGCTGCTGACCATTCCGCTGATCATCGCGGGCTCCACCCTGCTCAGCGCGGTGCTGCAGAAGTTCCCCTTCCTGGTGTGGCTGGGCGCGGGCCTGCTCGGCTGGATCGCGGGCGAGATGATCCTCGGCGACGTCATCGTCACCAACTGGCTGCACGGCCTGAACGCGGGCCTCGTCATCGCCGATCCCGCGCATGCGGGCGCGCTGACCGCCGTGAAGTGGCTGCACTACACGGCCGCCGCCGCCGGCGCCGTGGTGGTGCTGCTGATCGCCTTCACGCTGAAGCGTCGCCGCCACCGCACCACCGAAGGCGCGCTGCGCGACGAAAGCTGAGAAGCGCGCCAGAGCGCTTCGCCAAACGCAATCCGGCGCGGTCCTTCGGGGCCGCGCCTTTTTCGTGGTCAAAAACCAGGCACGAAAAAGGGGCGGCGCCGAAGCGCCGCCCCTGAACCGGACGATCGAAGCGGGGTTCGTTCAGAACCAGCCGCGACGGCCGCCACGCTCGTACCAGCGGCGATCTTCCTCGCGCTGGGTGGCGTAGACCAGAGCCGCGACAACGCCGATGCCGAGCGCGAGGCCGGCGAGCGAGAGGCCCGGGTTGCTCTGCACCACGCGGCCGGCGCGGCGGCCGTAATAGACCGCGGTGTCGGCCACGTCGTGCAGCGCCTCAACGCCGTCGTCGTACAGCGTGTTGGAGTTGGAGCTGAACGACTTCGCCGCGGCGCGGGCGCTCTTGCGGGCGCTGCGGGCGCGGTCGGCCGCCAGCGACGACACGCGATCGCTGAGATCAGCGATGGTGTCGCGCAGCGCCGTGATCTGATCGCCGGCGTCATGCGCGAGCGAGCTTGCTCTCCTGTCGACCATGTCATGCACCTCTTGAAACCTTTGGGGCGGACGACCGAATTTGCCGTCCTCGCGGCGTACAACGTCGCTGAACGCCCCCGGTTCCCGCCGACCTAGGACTTATGTCGGGTCGGACAGCCTCCGTGGCGACAGCCGCATGGCGGACCGCCGGCCGACCAGCCCGGCGCCGCGAGGCTTGCCTTTCTTCCGCCGGCGCGCGACCACATCCCATGGCGGACTGTCCGGGCGTCGCCCATCTTGCGGAAATGGCCGATGGCGGGCTGGCGCGCGTGCGCGCGCCCGGAGGCCGGCTGCGCGCCGATCAGGCGCGGCGGGTGGCGGAGCTCGCGGAGGAGCTCGGCTCCGGCGTCCTCGACCTCACCAACCGCGCCAATCTCCAGATCCGGGGCCTGAAGCCGGACGCGGGCCGCGCGCTCGCCTCCGCGCTCGGCGCGATCGGCCTTTATGCGGAAGGCCCGGCCGACCGGCGCCGCAACGTGCTGCTCGATCCGCTGGCGGGCCTCGACCCGGCGGAGGCGGCGGACCTGAGCGCGCTCGCCGACGCGCTCGACCGGGCGCTGACCGGGCAGGACTGGATCGGCGGCCTGTCGCCCAAGTTCGCCTTCGCGCTCGATAGAT